>JAFPCT010000129.1 GCA_017390125.1 Treponema sp. | reverse complement strand
GTACCCCGTTTTTCGTTTGGGATTGCAAAGGTAGACATTTTTTCTTTACCTCCAAATTTATTTCGAAATATTTTTAAACTTTTTTGATATAAAAAATGTCCGCAAACATCCAAGTCGCTGATGTTCACGGACATATACAAATTAAAAATTTTTACTAAAAATTATACTTCACCATTACATTCACTCGATGATTGCCAATCCAATGAAGATTCTGGTCAGCAAGGGCGCGTGCATTCAAGAACTTATTTCCGTCTGCTTCTTTTGTATACTCACCATACTGGACTGATGTCCACTGGTACTCAAGACCGATGTTCATCTTACCTATATTATATATAAGCTGAGGATTGATCCTGTAAATCTGGTTGATATTGGAAAAACCGTTTCCACAGAAATATACATTTCCAGAAGCAAGCGGGGCATCTGCCGGCTTTGCAAGTCCCAGATTCTTGACATATCCGAGGAAAAGTACTCCCTGCCATTTCTTACCATAAGACATGGACACCCAGGAAGAAGAGTTGCGCATTGATGCGTAGTTCCAGCTTCCGTCAGCATTCTCCCCTACCTTTGCATAACCACTCATAAGATTCATATGCTCTCCACCTTCACCGTAGGTTGTTTTTGCCTTTACTGCAAAATTTTTATGAGAATATTGAGCAAAGGCATAATAAAGGAGAGAAGTCTTACGGTCTGAAACCTTCACAGTGGCTCCATCCTCCGTTCCGAGTACACGAGGCTTGATGCTAACAAGGTCAGCTCCTAATCTTACCTGAAGGCCTTTGGCCTTATATGCCACAGCAGCATAAACTTCAGGAGTCATGCCATATTTCATATATATTGCAGACGAACCGACAGGACCGGTGGACTGATACTGCATCTGCCATATAGCCGCCGCAGAAACCACCCAGTTTTTACCTATATTGGCATCCATCTGCACAAGTGGAGTTCTGGAGAATGGCCCGAATGGTGCCCCTGCCTCAAGGGAGAAGACGTGTGGATGATCTGCAGCCATCGGATGCCATGCCTGGCCGATCTTTAATCCTACAGAATTGGACTTCTTATCACCTAGCTCCTTCCACGTCACTGTCGCATATGCCTGACGGAGACGTGCTGTTGCAGTGCCTGAAATCTTTCACACAGACTGCATTTCCCTTGATTTTGGTGACAAAAAGCCAAGCCTTGAAGAAATCGAAAAGGTCTGGACTTCATATACTTCAGTTCCTCAGCAACTCAACCTTCCTAGCGCACCGGAGCATCCGATCGTAGTACGCCATGAGGAAAACCGTCCTCAGCCTCGCCGTGACCGTGAGACTGAAAAGGGCATGGCATGTGTTATCGGTCGTCTCCGCCCGTGCAACGTATTCGACGTTAAGTTTGTTGCTTTGAGCCACAATACAAAACGTGGTGCTGCTCTGGGAGGAATTCTGAACGCAGAACTTCTTAAGGCAAAGGGATTCTTTGATTTTTAATCGATTGAAGGACTCTGTTCTGTAAAATATATGAAAACAGCTTCGGGAATTTGACCTGAAGCTGTTTTTTTTGTTTTTTTAATGATATAATGAACCCATGAAGAAAATACTTTTTGTCTGCCATGGAAACATCTGCCGTTCACCTATGGCGGAATTTATATGCAGAAAACTTTTGAAAGATGCCGGACGGGAAAATGAATTCCATGTTGAGTCCGCCGCCACCAGCACAGAAGAAATCGGAAATGACATGCATCCTGGTGCAAAGGCAGAGCTTTCAAAGAACGGAATTCCTTTTGAAAAACGCCGTGCCCGCCGCATAACGGAAGATGACTACAAAAACTATGATTATCTCATTGGAATGGATGTAGAAAACCTTTACTACATGCAGAGGAAATGGAATAAAGATCCTGATGACAAGGTAAAGCTTCTTCTTTCTTATGCCGGAAAAGACCGTGACATTGCAGATCCATGGTATACCGGTAACTTTTCAGAAACTTATGCAGACCTTGTGGAAGGTCTGACACAAATGCTTGAAAAAATATAAGTTCATACGGTCGTTGATCTGCTTGTCTGCCTTGCGGGAATATCTTGAGAAGAGCATAATTTCAGCTTCATACATGATATCTGCAAGCCTGATTTCTTCTTACGAGACGGAGCGCCTGAACCAGCTTTACTTTGAGCAGAACATTCAGAGTTATGCAAAACGCCGTTCGGTTGTCCGGGCCGCTTTTTTTTGTACTGAACTTCTATGCGCCTCCCCGGGCAGTAATTGAGATAAAAAAAGATATTCTGTATAATAGATGAACTAACTTGTAAATTCATATTTAAAGGAAGCAATATATGTCAGAAAAAGAAGTTCGCGTAAGATACGCACCGTCACCGACAGGTATGCAGCACATCGGCGGTGTCCGCACTGCGCTTTTCAACTACTTGTACGCACGCTCAAAAGGCGGAAAATTCATTCTTCGACTTGAAGATACAGACCGCACGCGCTATGACGAAAAATATGTTCAGAACTTGTACGACACAATGGCCTGGCTTGGAATTGACTGGGACGAAGGCGGCGACAAGGGCGGTGAATACGGTCCTTACGTTCAGAGCGAACGTTTTGCTCTTTACAAAGAATATGCAATGAAACTCATCGAAAACGGCGAGGCTTACTACTGTTTCTGTGATGCAGAACGCCTTGACCGCATCCGCAAGATTCAGACTGAAAACAAGATGGCTCCTGGTTACGACCGGAACTGCCGTCACCTTACACCGGAAGAAGTAAAGGCAAACCTTGACGCAGGAAAACCTTATGTAATCCGCCTTAAGGTTCCTATGGAAGGTTCTACAAAATTCCATGACCACATTCTTGGCGACATTGAATGGAAGAACGAGGACATTTCTCCGGACCCGGTTCTGCTTAAGTCAGACGGATTCCCTACATATCACCTTGCAAACATCGTTGACGACCACATGATGAAAATCAGCCATGTAATGCGCGCTCAGGAATGGATTCCTTCAACTCCGCTCCACGTTCAGATGTACAAGTCTTTCGGCTGGGAACACCCTGAATTCTGCCACCTTCCGATGGTAAACGGTCAGGACGGAAAAAAACTTTCAAAGCGCCACGGTTCAACTTCCGTAAACGAATTCCGTGCCCGCGGTTACCTTCCGCAGGCAATCGTAAACTACGTTGCAATGCTCGGCTGTTCTTACGAAGAAGGAAAGGAATTCTACACCCTTAAGGAACTTGCAGAGCACTTCAGCCTTGAACACTTGAACAAGGCTCCTGCTGTATTTGACTACAAAAAACTTGAATACTACAACGGAAACTACATCCGCATGCTCAGCGACGAAGAGCTTTACAAGTGGACGCTTCCGTTCATTACAGGAACAGGAGACGCTGCCCTTGAGATCAACCCTGAAAACCCACAGCCAGCTCCAAAAGTTGGCCCTGAATATTCAGGAATCGCTTTGGGCGAAGACGGCGAACCATACTGCATAGACAAGAGCATGAACATGAGCTGCGCAGAGGTAAAGGCAAAGCTTCTTGCCCTTATGCCTCTCATCAAGGAACGACTCAAGTACCTTACAGATGCTGCTGAAATGGTTCACTTCCTGTTTACTGAACCTGCAGTTCCTCCTGTAGACCAGATCATTCCTAAAAAGATTGATGCTTCAAAGACAAAGGAAGTTCTTGAAAAGGCAAAGGATTTCGTAAAGGCCCTTCCTGGTCTGGATCACGAAGCAAGCGAAGAACTTGCCCGCAAATATGCCGACGAACTTGGAATCAAGCTCGGTGACTTCATGATGCCTATCCGCATGGCAGTAACAGGAAGCCGCGTTTCACCGCCGCTTATGGGATCGATTTTGATTCTTGGCGTTGAAAAGTCCCTTGAAAGAATCGAAAGGACGATTAAGGCTTTCTAAAAAAAAGGTGGCTGAAAATGCCACCTGATGTTAAAATATTATGCAGGCATAGCCTAGAGAGAGTTGTGTGTTTTTATGGAAGACAAAGAATTTGCTTTGGAAACAATCTGGAACGATTTTATTTCGGTTGCCAAAATAAACATTGTTTCTGGAACATATACATTTTTAAAAACCCCTGACAAAGTTCAGGAATGTACGGACATTTTCTCGTTTTTTGAAAGTTCTGCAAATATTTCTCTTGTCTATGCAAATGACTTGAATGAATACAAGAATTTCATTGCCCGTAAAAATCTCATAGCAAATATCTTTGAGTCTGCAAAAAATACCCTCACTTACCGCTGCATTGTAGACGGACAGTACCACTGGGTAACGGAAGAGTTCATCCGTCCTAAGGATTTCTCGCTTCAGAACCCGGTGGTCGTCCTTACAAAAAAACTTGCCGATGAAAAAATCTGTAATGAGAACACTGCTGTCCGTGAGTTGAATTTTGACTTCCACAAAATCCTTCAGGTTGACCTGTTCTTCGACAGCTATACAATCATAAAAGCCAGGGACGGAGAAGTTCCTGTAAGTGAAGGCTCAAAAAAATTCCTTTCACAGTGGCTTATGGAGACCCGCGATTCAGAAATAATTCATCCTGACGACAGTGACGTATTCAAGCGAATGACAGAAATTGACTACATGAGGCGTTTCTTCCTTGAAAAACGGGGAAACTTGCGCATAAGATACCGAAGAAAGTCAAACGGAGAATTCCGATGGGTAGTTTTTGAAGCCGTTCCGTCTCCTGATTTCACTCTCCAGAATCAGAACATAATGATTTATGTCCGTGATATTGAAGATGAATATGCAGAGCAGATGAAGAAGCAGAAATCCCTTGAAAAAATCAGCTTTGAGGATTCCCTTACCGGACTTCAGAACAGAACCGCATACAATCAGGCAGTCGCTTCTATCAGCAAGCGTACTTCAGGTTCCTGCGGCGTAATTTTCTCTGACCTGAACGGGCTTAAATATATGAATGATAACTTCGGTCATGCTGCCGGAGACAAATACCTTAAATCTTTTGCTGAATTCCTTAGAAAGTCATTCCGAACGAATTCCTGCTACCGTATCGGCGGCGATGAATTCATAACCATAATTCAGGACTCAACAGAGGAGGAATTCAATGCCCGAACAACTTCATTCATCTCTTGTGCCGAGGCATTGAAAGATACTTCCGTTTCCGTAGGTTCTGCTTTTTGCCTGCTGCCTCATGAGCTTGAGGACCTTGTGGAAAAGGCTGAGCAGGCAATGTACGCCGCAAAAGCAAAATATCATGAGGACCACCCGGAAGTGGTCCGCAAATAAACTTTTTTATCTTTCGAAATTCTCCACCTGCTCCGTAATGAGCGGAATAAGCTGCTTTTTGCGGCTTACTACGTCTTTAAGGAAGTAGACGTTCTTTTCCTGTTTCTGGAAAGTTATGAAAGATTCAAATTTCGGATCATATTCAATTAAAAGAATGCTTGAAAGCTGAGTGATGTCCGTTACAAGCAGCGCGGCAAAAAGTCCTTTGTTTGCCCGGCGTTCAATTTCAAGTTCCTCAAGGAATTCTTTCTTTCTGTCCATGATTTCCTTAAGGTTTCCTACTTCAATCTGGCTTACGGTGTAGCTTATTTTAGCTTCCTTGTATTCCTTCATGTCCTGGTGGATGACTTCTGTTGCCGAGCGGCCTTTTATTATGCTTCCTGCAGTAAGTATTTCACGGCCGATTGTTTCAATGTCCAGATCCGTGATGTTGGAAAGGTATTCTGCAGTCTGGCGGTCAATGTCAGTCGTTGTGGTTGATTTCAAGATCAATGTATCGCTTAAAATTCCGCAGAGCAGAAGGCATGCAATTTCCTTTGGAATAGGGATTTTTGCTTCCTGATACAGAGTTGTGATTATCGTAGAAGTAGAGCCGATAGGTTTGTTGATGAATGTAATCGGGTATGGTGTAGAAAATGATCCGATTCTGTGATGGTCGATTATTTCCTGAATCTTGTAGTGCTCAACACCTTCTACAGCCTGTGTAAGCTCGTTGTGGTCAACAAGAATCAGACGGATGTTAGGTTCGTTGGTGAGGTCGTGCTCCGAGATGATTCCGATTACCACGTTGTTTGAGTCTACAACCGGAAGACGGCGGATAGGAGATTCAAGGAGAATTGTTCTGATTTTGGAAATAGTGTCTCCCGGCTGAACTGCAGGAATTTCAGGATCTGCCATTATGCTTACCGGAGTGGAGTAGGCAATCATCATTACAGTGTCGCTGGTTGTGTACGGACTCATGATTACGCTTACGCCGTTTTTCTTTGCTTTTTCCTTGAGTTCCTTTGAAAGCATGAAGCCCGAGGTGATGATCAGAAGCTTAATTTTATGTTCGATGCAAAGTTCGTAGATTTTCTCCCGGTCACTGGTAATTACGATAAGGTTTTCGCTGGCCTTTTCTTCAATCATTGTCTTGAAGGTTTCGTCGCTTGCACCGCCGGCTAGAATTGAAGCCTTGAAAATGTCGTCCTGATTGTGCACTACAAGGGGCTGGGCGTTCATTGTCTTGATGATGAGGTTTATGCTTGTAGAAATATTTGTCTTCAGCTCCGGGTTCAGGAGAAGAAGCAGTTTCTGTGCGAATGCCGAGTAGTGGAGCAGGGCTTTGTAGTGCCCTGATGAATCAACGACTGGAAGTGCCCGGAGGTTATGTGTCTGCATTTTTGCAAGAGCGGCCCAAACTGATTCGCCTTCTTCTACGGTCTCGCACTTGTCCTGCATGAAGTATTCTACTTTTGGAGTAAGGTTTGAAAGGTACTTTGGAGACTCAACGTTGAATTTTTTATAAACGTAATCCGTCTGCGGATTAAAATGTCCAGCGCGGGCTGCCTTGAAATTGTCAAAGCCTTGAAGCTGCTTTAGTCTTGCATAAGCGGTTGCAGAAACGATGGAATCTGTGTCCGGGTTTTTGTGACCGAAAATGTATACTGTCTTATTCATAATTTCCTTCTATTTCGTTAAATAAGGCTTCGTATAAAGTAGCCTTGTCATTGTTTGTTGATTTTATAGTCTTTGACATTTCTCGTGCAATATAAAGCGTTACCCTGAAGCCAAGCAGAGGGCAGCTTTCGCAGAGCTCAAGAAATTTTTTGCCGGAAAGGGCAAGGGTACTGCAGTCTGAGCTTGCAGTTACAGTTGCAGAGCGGGGTTCATTAGTAATAAGGGCGTTTTCCCCGAAGAATACGTTTTCTGTTGACGTAAGGTTTGCAAGGGCGATTATGTCTCCTGCCGGAGTTTTCCTTGAAATTCTTACAGAACCGGAATAAAGAATGTAGCACAAGTCACCCTTTGCTCCTTCCTTGATGATTACGTCCCCTTTCTTGTATTTTTTTATTGTTACGATTTCATAGACTGACTTCAGGATTTCAATATCAGTCGGGTTGTTGATGTTGAAGCCTGAAAAAAGAGGAATCGCCGCCAATTTCGGGAGAACTGTTTCAAAATTATCCATCGATTAAAACTCCATCGGTTTTCCGCGCACAAAAATAGCCTTTGTGTTTCTCATGATTACATAATCATCCGGCGGAGTGAGAACTGGCTGATTTGATTTCAGAAGCTTTACCTTGTTCAGGTTGCCTACGATTGTCTTTATGTCAGGGTTTTTCTGAGCTTCCCGCAGGGCATCCTTCCTTCGCTGATGAAAGTTTCCTGTGTTCAAAAGAAGACCAATCAGCACTTTGGGATATTTCAGGCTCTTTTTGTACTCTGAGTAGGTCTTTCCGATGAACTGGTGGGGAATTTCCTCAATCAGAATTCCGGAGTCTGCGTCATCACTGATAAGGGCTCTCATTACGTTTGAATAGCCCATGCCGCCGGAAGCGCTTGCCAGCAGGTTATGCTCGTAGTCCGTCGTAAGAATTATTTCGTCACAGTGAGCCATGCGAAGGTGCTTTTCGAATTTTGAGTCGATAAGTTCTGCGGCAATATACATTCCTGGATTCAGGTTCGACATTGAGATTACGGCAAGAACAGTTCTTGAGTCTATTTCCAGGTCAGAATATTTTTTCGAATGATCGGAAATTATGAGGGCCCTTTCGGCTGTCTCAATGTTTGCCCTCTTTAAAACCTTCTCGTCGGCAAAATCACCGGAAACATAACGGATTTCCCGGAATCTTTCCAAATCCTGCAGCTGCTCAATCTGCTCTGAAGGGGCTTCGTTTATAAGGACAATCATGTCCGGGGTAATTTCCGGGTTTGTGTTTATGATGTTGTCCAGGATTTTTTCAAATCCGGTTCTCCAGCCGCATAAAAGAAAATGTCCCTTGATATTTTTTACTGCCATAAGTCCCTTTTCCTTTTTCATCTGAATGTCCATGAAGTATGAGGCAAGTTTACCGGTTATGATTGAAAGAACAAGCATTCCGAAAATCAGAAGCAGAAGGCTTGCAATCCGCCCTGGAAGACTTACCGGTGAATATTCATAGTAGCCGGCAATAATGGTTACTATCGTAAACCAGACGGAATCCCACAGGGTTTCAATGCCCGCCTCAGTTTCCGTCTTGAAGTTCACTGCTGTAATAAGGCATAGAAGCGCAGTTATGAACAGCCAGAACCAGGTCAGCGGGTTTTTAAGAGAATACCTCAGATTCCTTAAGATTCTTTTTGTAATCTTACCTTTTTTTTGGGACATTTTAATAAATATAGCAGAAATGCGTTCCAATTTCTACATGAACTGTCATTTCATTCGCTTTGTATACTCAATAAGTTCCGGGTGATATTCAAAGTGCATGTTGTCCCATACTGCCCATGTGCCTCCCCAGACAAATCCTTCTTCCCAGAAAATGTCGATGATGCTTTGAGGAGGAGACCATCGTTTTGAGAGCGGCGTCATGTACCAGTCGTTAGGACGCAGCTGTCTCTGCCAGCCCCAGTAAATGATTTTCTGATAATAACCTCTGGGCAGGATGTCTATTGCTACTCCTATGCTGTGGAATGACCGGGACTGGGTGTCCCTGACAGTCCTCCAGTTGAAGCCGTCGGTTCGGGAAAGGGTTTTGAAAAAATGTGTCAGTTCTTCGTCCCTTGGAAGCGCCATGGCCTTTTTGTGTACTCTTTTAAGGGGATCGGAAATAAGCTCGTGAACGTTTATGCTCAGAGTAAGAAAATCCATGCGCTTTATGTGGGATTCTGTGCTTGTTCTGGTTTCGCAGTTATAGATTACATTGAAGAGAAAGGGCGGATCGATGGCTCCGTTAGTGCGGTTTTCTTTTGAAGTGAAGCTTTTTATCTTCTGAATGTCGTCTTCCGTAAAATTCTGGGGATCAGGAACGGTCCTGTTGTATTTGTAGAGCATGCGCCGGTAGAGCTCTTTTTCCTCGTATTTTTCTTCCGGCAGAAAACGGCTCTCGCACCAGTACAGGTCTGCTTTTCTTACGGTTCCGTTCGGCTGTAGTGCAGTCACATGAATTTTCCAGTCGTTCTTTTCCGGGTCAAATTCCGGTTCGAACGTAACGTTCGGGTATGCCTTTATAAAGCAGTCAAGGTTTTTTGGAGAAAGTTTTTTCTGCTCTCCGTTCATTATGCTGTCATCCGGATAAGAATCTTTCTGACCAGCCGAGTAGGCCGGTATAAGAAAAGAGACTGTCAGAATGAATGTAAGGAATGCCTTGTGTCTTTTCTGCATGTTTTACTGTTTGAAAATTTCCTTTACTGCCGACATGTATTTGTTTCCTCTGTCGAATTCGTTTGAAAACATGCCGAAACTTGTGGCGCCGGGACTGAACACAACGACGTCATCCTTGTGTTCCGAAGCCTCCAGCTCAGCCTTGAGATCTGAAAGCATATCCTTAAGGCTGTTGTAAGGACCATTGTATTTTACTTTTGCCTGATCAAGAGACGGAAGAAGTTTTTCTGTTGCCGTTCCTGCAAGAAGGTAAAGGGATTTTACAGGATGTTCTGCACCGTCTTTTCCTGTAAGGCAGTCTGCAAGAGGTGAAAGGCTCAGACCTTTGTCTGTTCCCCCTGTAAGAAAATAAACCGGCTTGCCGAAGGACTGGCTTGCGGCGGCTGCAGCTTCAGGAACTGTCGCGCAGGAATCGTTGTAAAAGCGTACGCCGTCTTTTTCATGGAAGAATTGAAGCCTGTGGTCAATTCCCGGCCAGCTGTGCATGATTTCCGCACATTTTTCAGGTTCTACGCCCATCAGACGCAGTACAAGCGCCGCGTTAAGGGCATTAATCTTCATGTGCTCCCCTGGTACTGAAAGCTCCCTCATGATGATTTCCGGTTCCTTCATTCCCGGCAGAATGACTTTTCCGCAGAATTTTCCGTTTTCGTCAGCTGACTGGAAAACACCGTAAAAAGCCGGGGATGAATTCAGCATTTTATTTTCATCATCAAAAACATTTGCATACCGCAGAACCTTTGCTTTTGTTTCTCCGGCAAAGTAATCGCCCCAGGTGCCGCCGCATTCAGGTCCGGTTCCAGGCTCATCGGCACAATAATCAAATATCGAATAATCTTCGGCTGTCTGATCAGCATAAATCAACCGTTTGTCTGCAACGTAGGGTTCCATTGCGTGGTACCAGTTCTGGTGGTCAGGAACGATTTTAGTAATCACGCTGATTTTCGGTTTTAAGGTGCCTCTTCCCCTCAGGTCTGCAAGCTGCCAGCTTGAAAGCTCCAGTACTACAGGAGTTTTTTCTGTCGTCTTTTCAAGAAATGTAAGGGGAGAAACAGTGATGTTTCCTCCGAGGAATGCTGTAAAGCCGGCTTTGTTCAAGCCGTAGTTTATGGCGCTTACAGTAGAGCTTTTTCCCTTGCTTCCTGTAACTGCGATGATCGGTGCCTTTGTAAAGTGCAGGAAAATGCTTATATCCGTCTCAATTGCTTTTGCAGCGGCAAGGTATTTGTTTCCTTCGATTTTTACGCCCGGATTTTTAATGACACAGTCTGCATTTTCAAAATCCTCAATACGATGCTCTCCCAGCCGGTAGGTCAGGTGGGAAACATCAAGCTCCGGGTCGGCGGCAAGACGGTCGATTGTAGGCTTGAGCTGTTCTTCTGTTTTCATGTCGGTTGCGATCACGTTTGCTCCGTGTCTCAGGAAAAAACGGACGCAGGCTTCTCCGCCGCCGTTTAAGCCCAGACCCATTACTGTAATGTTCTTTCCCTTTATGTCGTAAAGCGTAGTGAAGACGCAGCCTTTTTTATATGAAAACATAGAATTCCTCTTTTATCGGGATGTTGTGAGCTTTGTTTTTGTTCCGAATCTGAGAACGGCTTCTTTTACGAGCAGTTCTGTAAGCTCCTCAAACTGAACTCCTGCTTTTTCGCACATTTTCGGGAACATACTAATCTGTGTAAAGCCCGGCATGGTGTTGATTTCGTTGAAGTAAAGCTTTCCTGTGTCTTTTTCAACAAAGAAGTCTACTCGGCTCAGTCCTGCGCAGTCCAGGGTTTTATAGGCCTTTACTGCAGTCGATCGGACTGTCTCTATCAGGTCTGTGGAAAGGTCTGCAGGTATTTTGAGGGCCGCTCCGTTCGGGTCGTTGTATTTTGCGTCAAAATCGTAGAATGTGTGTGTAGGAATGATTTCTCCCGGAATGTATGCTTTTACGGCCTCTTCTGCATTGTCCGCATGGGCTGTAGTGGAGTTGCCGGTTACAGAACATTCTATCTCACGGGCATTGATTGATTTTTCAATGAGAACCTTGTCATCCCAGCAGAATGCTTCCATCAGGTAGAACGAAAGTTCCTTTTTGTTGGTTGCTTTGTTTGCTCCGTTTGATGAACCTGCGCAGCACGGTTTTATGAAAAGCGGAAATCCAAGCTCGTCAATGCAGCGCTGGAAAACTTCATCGTAGCGGTGGCTGTCGTTAAGGTCGCTTCTTTTCATGCAGATGTACGGTACGACAGGAATGTTTGCACTCTGAAGAACTTGTTTTGTTTTTTCTTTGTCCATTGTAAGGGCGCTTGACATTGTGGTGCATCCTACGAAGGGAATTTCTGCCATTTCAAGAAGTCCCTGGATTGTTCCGTCCTCGCCGTTAGTTCCGTGAAGAGCAGGGAATACAACGTCTGTTTCAAGCGATGCATTGATTGTGCGGAAGCATTTTTTTCCTGCTCCCGGAATTACGAAGACGGCTTTTCCTTCATCTTCTGTAATTTTGAAAGATGCCGTGCTGTCTGAGATGATTCTCTCAAGTTCTGAATCATCCTGGAGAAACCATTTTCCCTGTTTTGAAATTCCGATGAGGGTGAGCTTATTGTTCTTTGAAAGTCCTCTTGCGATTGCGGCGGCAGAAATCAAAGAAATTTCGTGTTCTCCGCTTTTTCCACCGTATATCAATGTAATGTTCATTTTTTTTTGCTCCCATTGTCATTTGTATCCAAGTTCCGCAAGTGCCGTTTCTGCTTCCTTGATTTCGTCGTACGGCATTGTGAAGTTCTTGTAGATTATTGAATTTTCGTGGCTTTTTCCTAAAAGAAGGACGATGTCCCCGTTCTGGGCTTTCTTGAAAGCTTCACGAATTGCCTTCTGCCTTTCGTGAATTATAAAGAGGTTTTCTCCCTCTTTCTTGCCTGCTTTTTCAGCTCCTGCGGCAATGTCTTTGAGAAGTGCTGCCGGATCTTCGCCCCGTGGGTCCTCGTCGGCAAGAATTACAGTGTCACAGAAACGGGCTGCGATCTCACCCTGAAGAGGGCGTTTTGTAAGATCCCGTTCTCCTCCGCTTCCGAACACGCAGATCATGCGGCCGGTGCATCGTTTTCTGAGCGGAGGGAAAATCGTCTCAAATGAGCTGGGTGTATGGGCATAGTCTACAATCAGTTCGAAAGGCTGTCCTTTTTCGATTACAGTCATGCGTCCCTTTATAGGTCTGAGTTTTGAGACAAGCTTGCTGAGCTCCTCAAATGATTTTCCTGTTACTGAAGAGACTGCCGTGATTGCAGCCATTATATTGTACGCATTGAATGCGCCTGGAAGACTTGCCTTGATCTGAATCCGCTTGTAATCCCTTGGCATTACAGGATCAAAGTTTGCAGGGAATGAGGCATCTGCTCCGTCTGTTTCCAGCGTAAAGTCAAGGCCGAATCTGGCGGAAGCGATGTTCATTGCTTTCATGTAGCGCATGTTCTCTGGAATCTTTGGAAGCGCGGTGGCGTCTTTTCCTGTCTCTGCGGCGGCCTTTCCTGCAAGACCCATGGTTGTAAAGCCGTATACATGCTTTGTCGTTGAGTTTATGAAAAATTCTGCGCTTGGATCCTCAAGATTTACGATTCCAATGGAAGGAATCTTTTCATCTTTTCCGGCTATTGTCTTTATGTGGTTGTGCTTGTCCAAGGCTCTGAACAGGTTTGCCTTGTCATTGCGGTAAGTTTCAAAGTTTTTGTGGAATTCAAGGTGCTCGAGAGTTACGTTCATGAATATGCCGCAGTCAAAAAGCACGTTTCCCAGACGGTTCAGCTTAGGCGAAAGTCCGTGGCTGGAAGATTCTACTACTGCATATTTGCATCCGTTTTCCAGCATTTCATTGAGATGATGATGAATTATAGGAGCTTCAGGAGTTGTCTGGTGCTGGGGATTTGGCAGGGCTTCTCCTCCGAAAGAATATTCAACGGTAGAAATGAACCCTGCCTTTTCTCCTGCAAGGCGCAGAAGCTGCCAGATGAATGAAACAGTCGAAGATTTTCCTTCTGTTCCTGTAACACCGATTACGATAAGTTTTTTTGAAGGTGAATCATAGAATGTGTCGGAAAGAGGGGACATTGCGAATCTTGCGTCAGGAACCTTAATCAATGCCGGGAACACTGTCTTGAATTTTCCTGTATCTACCGGCTGACCTTTTTCATCTTCGCCAACAAGGCTGTCGAAGTATTTGCGGGCAATGATTTTTGCGGCCTCTTCTTTTATTGCCTGGGAAAGCTCTCCCTGAAATACAATTGCAGAAGCGCCTTTTTCAATTGCCTGAGGAATGAATTTGTTTCCGTTTATGTGAGTTCCCGGAAGAGCAAAATACAGGGAGCCTTCGCTTGCTTCTCTGGAATCAAAAACAAGGTTTGTAACAGCTATATGTGCAATATCTGCATCCAAAACAGGAGTTACACCGTCTGCTGCCACCGCCTGATGAGCTATTGATGGAAGCAGTTGAGATAACAATTTTTCCATAATAAACCTGTATGGGAATTTTCAGCACAAAATGTAAAAATTCCTATGTATAAAATAAGTCCGCCCACCGCAGACTTTTAAAGTTTAGCGTTTTGACGACCGTTTTACAATTAAAACGGGGGTATGCCCTAATTTTTCTTCCAGTTTCTTGTGAGCAGAGGAACGATCATTCCGCCGACCGCATTTCCGACTATGACTGTAAGGATTACAATCAGGTTTTGAGCTGTAAATGCGTCGCTGAATCCGTTTGCCGCACCGTTGTAGAAAGAGTTTGCAATGGAGTGGTCAAATCCGCTCAGAATGAAAACTGGAATATATATGAAACAGCCGATTTGAGAGCCCTTCTTCCATGCGTCAACGGCAAGGAACATAAGAAGTCCGCAGAAGATGCCCGTTATGAAAAGGCGAGGAAGAGGAGCGGCAAGTTTTGCACTGTATATTTTCTTTGCCGGCTCAACGATTGCCGGAAATGCGTATGAGGCAAGAATTCCCAAAAGATAAGTTGCAAGCAGATTGAATGCAAGTATGAGCAGTACAAGTCTTATGTATGCAAAGTCATTGAAATGGTATGCGATGTAGCCGACTTTTCCTGTGTAAAGATTGAAGCCGTAAAGGCAGATTGTGTAAAGTCCTGCGGCAAACAGAAAGGCACCGAGAGGAGCCCATCCTTTGGCACAGCATGAAAGATAGATGGTTCCTCCCACGGCAATCATGATGCCGGAAAGGACTGATAGTTTAATGTTGTTAAGCATGATTTCCCGATTATACCAATAAATAAAAAAATAAAGAAGATGGGTAAAATCATAATGTATTTTTTATTTCAGTTGCCGTTATTGATAAAAAAAACTAGAATGAACCCATGTTTGAAGTTCGGGTTACTGCGGATTTTGCCGCGGCTCATTTTTTAAGAGATTACAACGGGAAGTGCGAGAATCTTCACGGTCACAACTATAAGGTTTACGCCCATGTCAGAGGAGAGGTGCTGAATGAAGGAGGAATGCTCCTCGATTTTTCAAAACTAAAAAAGGCCCTTCGTTCTGTAATTGAAAATCTTGATCACAAAAACCTGAATGATTTCGAATGCTTTGACCAGAATCCCAGCGCAGAAAGGATTGCGGTTTACATTTATGACAATATAATTTCCCTCCTTGCAAAAGAAGGAGAGGATTTGTCCTGGAGCGAGGGGAAAAAGGCTGCATGGCTTTATGCCGTAGATGTTTTTGAGACTGATACAAGCCGTGCGCGCTATATGCCTTGCTGCTGAAAATTATATGAACTTTGATTTTCTTTTTTTTTGTAAATTCAACTCTTCTCGGAGCGGGCCTTGCCATGGACGCCTTCTCTGTTTCTATTGCAAATGCACTTTTAGAGCCGGGCATGAAACGGCTTCGCATGTACCTGATTGCCGGCTGCTATGCATTTTTTCAGTTCTTTATGCCTGTAATCGGCTGGATTTGCGTCCGTACTGTGATTCAGCTTTTTTCTTCTTTCCAGCTGCTGGTTCCCTGGATTGCCCTAGTCCTGCTTTCGTATATAGGCGGCAAAATGCTCTGGTCTTCCTTTCATCCGGAAAATGATTCCGAGGACGCAAGAAACCTTTCTCTTGCAGTTCTTTTCATTCAGGGAATTGCCACCAGCATAGATGCTCTTTCTGTTGGCTTTACAATTTCTGATTACAATTTGTTTCAGACCCTTGCTGCATCCTTTAATATTGCAGCCGTAACTTTCGTCATCTGCATGGCGGGTCTGAAAATAGGCAAAACTGTAGGAAATTGTTTCTGCGGAAAAGCCGAATTTTTCGGAGGAATAATTCTCATCGCAATCGGTCTTGAGATATTTATCCGCAGCATATTGTAATTTAGATTGAAACCTCATTAAAAATTCAGTATTCTTTCCTTAATATTTAATTTTATATATAAGGAAAAAATCATGTTAATTAACGGTTCCCAGATTGTCATTGAATGTCTTGTTGAGCAGGGCGTTGATACTGTTTTCGGTTATCCGGGTGGATGTATTCTTAATATTTATGATGAGCTTTATAAAAATTCAAACAGAATTAACCATATTCTTACTGCACATGAACAGGGTGCAAGCCACGCTGCCGACGGTTATGCCCGCTCTACTGGAAAAGTAGGTGTCTGCATGGCAACAAGCGGTCCGGGAGCAACAAACCTTGTCACTGGAATTGCAACTGCATACATGGATTCAGTTCCAATGGTTGCAATTACCTGCAACGTAGGAAAGGCTCTTCTCGGACGAGATTCTTTCCAGGAAATTGACATTACCGGAATCACAATGCCTATTACAAAACACAACTTCCTTGTTTCTGATATCAAGGATCTGGCAGAGACAATCCGTGAAGCCTTCCTTATTGCAAAATCAGGAAGGCCGGGACCGGTTTTGATTGATATCCTCAAGGACGTTACGGCTCCTTCAAACATGTATGAATTTGAGCCTTCAAAGAATCCTGATGAAATCGCCCTTAAGTCTTTGAATAAATTCAGCTGCAAGCGCGCCGTTACAGTTTCAGAACCTGCAGAAGATCAGATCAAGGCAGCGGCAGAAGTTATCAATGCAGCCCGTCAGCCGATTATCTATGCCGGCGGCGGCGTTAAGATTTCCGGGGCAGAAAAGGAGCTCCTTGCGTTTGCAGAAAAAGCTCAGATTCCTGTAAGCGAATCGCTTATGGCCCGGGACTGTTTCCCTGCGACTCATCCTCTCTGTACATGGATGGTAGGTATGCACGGAACATACGCGTCGAACATGGGTATTACAGAAAGTGACCTTGTAATTGCAATTGGAGCCCGCTTCAGCGACCGCGTTCTCGGTGACACTTCTAAATTTGCCCAGCACGCAAAAATTCTTCACATCGACATTGACCCTGCTGAAATCAACAAGAACATTGACACTGATTCATGCGTTGTAGGCGATGTAAAGGACGTGCTCAGCAGACTTCTTCCGCTCATCCAGAAAAATGACCGCTCGGAATGGCTTTCACAGATTAATGAATGGAAGAAAAAGTATCCGAGCTGCTATGACAAGAATCCGAAAGATTCAATCAATCCAAAGACAATCTGCGAGACGATAAATAAAATTGCAGGCGAAAATACTTACATCACTACAGAAGTAGGCCAGCACCAGATGTGGACTGCCCAGTTCTATCCGTTTACAAAGCCAAGGACTTTCGTGACTTCAGGCGGTCTGGGAACAATGGGATACGGAACAGGTGCTGCCATGGGAATTCAGGTTGGAAATCCTTCTGCCCGGGTTGTCCATATTGCAGGAGACGGTTCTTTCCGCATGAACTGCAACGAGCTTGCGACTATCGGTTATTACAACCTTCCTATCGTAATTGTTGTAGAGAACAACAATGCTCTTGGAAATGTTCGAATGTGGCAGCGTCTTTTCTACGGAAAGCGTTTCAGCCAGACAACCCTTGACCGTGGTCCGGATTGGGTAAAGCTTGCTTATGCATACGGAATCGACGGCTACCGTGCTGTTAATGCAGCGGAATTTGAAAAGGTATTTAAAAAAGCGTTTGACTCAAAGAAACCGGCAATCATCGATGCCCGTGTTGACAGAGATGAGATGGTTCTTCCAATGGTTCCGGGCGGAAAGCCTATTTACAGCATGATTATGGAGCTTTCGAAAGAAGTAATGAGCAACGACTGATTAATTTAAAAATAATTTTGGGGAATGTATGTACGAATCTGGAGAAGATTATCTTGAAGCAATTTTGATGATATGGAATGAAAAAAATGAATGCCATGCCGTTGATGTTGCTCACAAACTTAATGTTACGAAGCCAAGCGTAAGCCGTGCTATGGGAATTCTCAGGGAAGACGGATATATTTTCGTCGATGAATTCCAGCACATAAATCTTACGGAAAAAGGCCGCTCAAAAGCCCTGGATATTTACGAACGACATGAACTTCTTACAGCTTTTCTTCAGAAAATTACAGGGGTTCCGGCAGAACAGGCAGAACAGAATGCCTGTCGTGTGGAACATGTCATTGATTCCGATGTGGTCCGCGGAATAAAAGAGTGGATGGAAAAAAACAAAAATTAGGAATTTTATATGAACTATATTGAAACTAAAAATGCTCCTGCTGCCATAGGACCTTATTCTCAGGCTGTCGTAACAGGAGGGCTTTTGTATGCTTCTGGTCAGATTCCGATCGTACCTTCTGCAGGAGACATTGCAGAAGGCGGAATAACAGTTCAGACTGATCAGGCCTGCAGGAATGTAGGTGAAATACTCAAGGCTGCCGGCCTGTCCTTCGAAAAAGTCGTAAAGACAACCTGTTTTCTTGCGGACATAAAAGATTTCGCAGCTTTTAATGAAGTATATGAAAAATACTTTGTGAGCAAACCAGCCCGCTCCTGCGTTGAAGTCGGAGCCCTTCCAAAGGGCGCCTTGTGCGAAATTGAAGTTGTTGCTGAATTGTAACATATTGTCGCTTCCGCTATAATAAGGCTATGGAACACGGAACAATAACACAGGACAATCACGCTGCATTGTGGCACGGTCGTTTTCAGGAAGGGCCTGATGCCGCTGCAGTTGAATTTGAAACTTCTATACACGTAGATGAACGCATGGCTTTGGATGACATCCGGGGAAGCCGCGCCCACGCAAAAATGCTGTCTCATGCAGGAATAATTTCCCAGGAGGAAGCCTCTCAGATTATACAGGGACTGGATTCAATCGAAAAGGATCTGCTTTCAGGAGCCCTTAAAATTGACTGTTCGGCAGAAGACATTCATTCATTTGTTGAGGCTACGCTGACAGACCGCATCGGTGAAAGCGGAAAAAAAGTTCACACAGGACGAAGCCGAAACGATCAGATCGCTCTTGATGAGAGGCTTTATCTCTGCCGCTTTATTCCGGATCTTCAGAACAGGCTTCTTACTCTTGTCTCATCTCTTACGGATATTGCAGAAAAACATACCAAAGATATAATGCCGGGCTACACTCACATGCAGCATGCCCAGCCTGTAACACTTGCCCATCACCTTTGTGCATGGAGCTGGATGCTTACCCGCGACTGGTCACGCCTTGAAGATGCCCTGAAGAGAATCAGAATTTCTCCGATCGGCGCAGGTGCCCTAGCAGGAAGCGGCCTTCCTTTGGACAGAAAGTTTGAGGCGAAGGAGCTTGGCTTTGAAGAAATTACAATGAACAGCCTGGACAGCGTCTCTGACCGTGACTACTGTATTGAAGTTGCCAGTGACCTTTCTCTCATTCAGATGCATCTTTCACGTTTCTGCGAGGAAGTTGTGCTCTGGTCAACGACAGAATTTTCATTCATTGATTTGAGTGAAAAATGGTCTACGGGCTCCTCTATCATGCCGCAGAAAAAGAATCCAGACTTTGCGGAGCTTATCCGCGGACGCACTGGACGGGTATACGGCGATCTTATGGCTCTCCTTACAATGATGAAGGCTCTGCCCCTTGCCTACGACCGGGACATGCAGGAAGACAAGCAGTCTTTGTTCGAAGCCTGCGACGTAGTCCTTTCATGCGTAAATGTTTTCACATACATGATTTCATCTGCAAAATGGAATCTGAAGGCAATGAACGAAGCCTGCCAGGACGGATTCCTGAATGCAACGGATGTCGCTGACTACCTTGTAAGAAAGGGACTTCCCTTCCGCACGGCTCACGGAGTAAGCGCAAGGGCTGTACGCATGGCAATTGACCGTGGCTGCCGTCTTGAGGATCTTTCTATTGAAGATTTCAAGGCATGCTCTGAGCTTATTGAAAAAGATATTTTTGAAATTATTCCGCCGGAAGCCTGTGTAAATGCACGCAAAACAGACGGCGGACCTGCAGAAGAAAAGGTTCGGGAACAGATTGCCGCTCTCCGTGATTTTGCGGGAAAAATCAAAAAGTAAACTATATTTAAAGAGGTAAATTATATGAAAAAACTTGTGCTTATTGCTGCTGCCGTTTTGGCTGTATTGTGTGTTTCTGGCTGTAAAAAACAGCAGAAAGCTGACAATTCTCTTGAAGAACTTCTTTCAAGAAAAGTGTTTGTTCTTGGTCTCGACGATTCATTCCCTCCTATGGGATTCAGAAACGCTGACAACGAGATTACAGGATTTGACATTGATCTTGCGAAGGGAGTTGCAGAACGTCTTGGCGTTGAATTCAAGGCTCAGCCGATTGACTGGGATGCAAAGGAAATGGAACTTTCCACAGGGAAAATTGACTGCATCTGGAACGGCCTTACAATCACTCCGGAAAGACAGGAAGCCCTTGCATTTACAAAACCATATTTGAATAATGATCAGGTTCTCGTAGTTCGCAAGGACAGCGGAATCAAATCTCTTGCTGATGCAGCAGGAAAGAAAGTCGGCGCGCAGAACGGTTCAAGCGCTCAGGATGCAATTGAGGCAAACCCTGAGTTCAAGAAATCCCTTAAGGACGTCGTGCTTTTCCGTGAGAACCTTACAGCCCTCAATGACCTTGAGACCCGAGGTGTAGATGCTGTTGTAATGGACAGCGTAGTAGCTTCCTACGACATAGCTCAGAGCGGAAAACCTCTTGAAATCGTAGAAGAATCACTTTCAAAAGAAGCTTATGGAGTTGCTTTCCGCAAGAATGACCTTAAGCTCTGCGAAGCTGTTCAGAAAACTCTTGAGGACATGGCAAAAGACGGAACTGTTGAGGCAATCTCAAAGAAATGGTTCGGTGCTGATATTACTGTAATCGGAAAGTAATTTGTCTGCAAAATACATAAAGATGCTGAGCGCCATGCTTTCGGGCTCAGCTGTTTCGATAGAAGTTTTTTTCCTTACTCTCGTTTTTGCCCTGCCTCTTGCCGCTGTGATTGCAATGGGCAGGATGTCAAAGCTTAAGCCTCTTTCTGCATCCGTGAACCTGCTTCTTCTTGTTGTCAGGGGAACGCCTCTCATGCTTCAGCTTCTTGTTGTATATTTCGGTCCCGGAATATTTTTCAACTGGCTGCGCTCCTTTGGTTTTGATGTACGTATCCGGCTTGAACGTTTTCCTGCTGCGATAATCGCCCTGTCTGTAAATTACGCATGTTATTTTGCTGAAATTTACCGCGGCGGTTTTGAATCAATTCCAAAAGGTCAGTATGAGGCCTGCAAGGTTTTGGGTTATTCCCAGCCGCAGACTTTCTTCCGGATTGTAGTTCCTCAGGTAATAAAGCGTATTGTGCCGGCTATGGGCAATGAGGTGATAACTCTTGTAAAGGATACGGCTCTGGTTTCTGTAATCGGAGTAGGAGAACTGCTTCTTGTTGCAAAGGAAAGGCAGAGCGCTTTATTTTCGTTTACGCCGCTTTTTATAGCCGGTGTATTCTATTTTGTCATGAATGCCCTTGTTTCTCTTACATTCAGTAAAATAGAAAAAAAACTTTCATACTACAGCTGAAAAGCAGGCGGAAAACATAATGGAAGAAATCATCAAAGTTGAAAAATTACAGAAATCGTTTTCCGGGGTACCGGTTCTGAAAGACATAAATTTCAGCGTTCACCGTGGAAAGGTTCTGAGCGTAATCGGTCCCAGCGGTTCGGGAAAATCCACTCTCCTCAGGTGTGTAAGCCAGCTGGAGACTGTTGACGGCGGTTCCATTACAGTCTGCGGAAAGCAGCTTGTAAAAGACGGAGTATATTCTCCTAAGCCTCTGCTTCATGAAATTTCCCTGAAAAGCGGAATGGTTTTTCAGAATTTCAATCTATTTTCTCATTATTCTGTTCTCAAAAATGTAGTAGATCCCCAGGTCTGTGTCCTGAAAAAGACACGGGAAGAGGCTGTTGAAAATGCAATGAAACTTCTTGAGAGGATGGGGCTTGCAAACAAGGCTGATAATTATCCTTGCCAGCTTTCCGGAGGACAAAAACAGCGTGTTTCGATTGCCCGTGCGCTTGCATTGAAGCCTGAGGTTCTGCTTTTTGACGAGCCGACCAGTGCTCTTGACCCGGAGCTTACCGGTGAAATTCTTGCCGTAATAAAAGACCTTGCCTCTGAAAAAATGACAATGGTCGTCGTAACTCATGAGATGACTTTTGCCCGTGACATAAGCGACTATCTTGTGTTCATGGACGGCGGCCTGATTGTGGAAGAGGGTAAGCCTGAAAAAGTCATAAATTCTCCGGAACAGGAGCGCACAAAGGCGTTCCTTTCCAGATTCCTTAATTCATAGTTTATTCCCTTGCAGGCAAAAGACTGCCAGCGTCCATTTTCCAGACTGAGTCGGCATATTTTTCTGCACAGGTTTCGTGAGTTACCAGCAGAACACCTGTTCCTTCCCTGTGATTTTCTGAAGCAGTGTCAGCGCGTTCCCTGTTTTTTCAAGGAGATTCTCCGCATATTCATCAAGCCGTGATGTCCTTTCGTTGTTCAGCAGGGCAGGAAGAAGCACGTTTCTAAGGCTTTCCTCAATCAGAGCTCCTCCGAAAGTTGTAAGTGCCAGCAATGTAGAAAAAAACATAAGGGAAATGCTCCGTGAAATTTTGATTATTGAATTTGTTTTGCCTCATTTTGAAACCTATGTTCATTGACCAAAATCCACATTTTATGTAATATATCTACTCAAACTATATAAGCGATAATTTTAAAAATTTCGGAACTTGGCTGCAATAAGCTGAGCTCCGTGGAGGTTATAAAGTGGTCAAACTCAGACTTAAGAAATTCGGTACAAAGAAGCGTCCTTACTACCGTGTTGTAGTTCAGGATTCACGCAAGCCGCGTGATGGTGTTTGTATCGAAGAAATTGGTACATTTATGCCAGTTGAAGCTGAAGAGCGACAGGTTACTATC
>JAFPCT010000128.1 GCA_017390125.1 Treponema sp. | reverse complement strand
TTGAAGATTTACTTGTGTTTTTTCTGGAAGCAGAAATGTCGATCAGCGTTCCGCTTAAAGTTCCGTTGATTGTAACCGGAGTGATCTGGGAGGGATAATAGAATTTCCGCTCAGGAGTATAAGTCTGCCAGGCCGCAAGTTCCGTGCTGTCCGTAACGTCTTCTTTCGTAAGGTTTGCAGTCTCAACAGTAAGGGTTGAGAATACAAGAGAAGAGTTCAAGCTGAATGACAGGCTTGAGACATAAGGCTTGAAGAAAGACGGCAGAGGCACCGTATAGGAGCTGGAAAGGGACCAGTTGAATGAAGAAACTTCATTTGTAGTTGTCTCCTCCTCATCATCGGTCTGACTCTGGTTTATGAGGAAGCTGACCCAGTCCATGGTCTCCTCACGCTTACCGAAATCATCCGTAAAGAACGGATCCGAATAAATCGGCATTGAAAGAGAAAGAGAAAAGGGACTTGTAAGTGTCGTTTTGAATTCTCCGTTGTATCGGAACGGCAGGCTTATGCCCATGAAATTTGACTTGTCGTAAATCTTATTGCCTATAGGCGAATACGGAAGATAGTCGCCGGTATTCGTTTCCTTGAAAACCGTATTTGAGAATCCGAGTTTTGCCTTAAGGTTAATTTCTGAAAAATACTTCGGCGGCTTGAAAACACCCTCAAGCCCTGCCATAACGCCAAGGTTCGTGTAATAGTCTCCCATGATCTTAAAGTACTTGGAGGTATCGCCCTTGTAGTCAGCATCAAGGTTGTGGAGCATAAGCCCCTCAATTTTCTGCTCTTTCAATACTGACGGCTTTACGAAATTGAAGAGAGCCTTGAGTTTTTCAGTCGCATCACTGTCACTGGAAGTAGTTGTAGTAGTCGAAGTGCTGAGAGGTTTTCTTCCGTAAAGGTATGCGGTGGTCTGCATGAAATAACCGCGCTTCTTTTCAAAACCGAACACAGGATTGAATATAAGCTCATCCTTAGGATAGTAGAAGTACGGCAGATACAGAACCGGACAAGGACCTACAAATACTCTGGCATTAAGGAAGGCAAACTCTCCGCCAGGAAGAAGCCAGATCCGGTTTGCCTTGATGCGCCAGTGAGGATCCTCATCATTACAGAAAGTAAGCTCACCGTCTTTGAAAGTAATTGTATTTGATTCGCTGCGTCCGAAAATATCGCTCGCAACAATAAGAGTTGAGCCGCCGGGAAGGTTCAGCGCATCAGACTTTGTCTGCACTACCCGGCTGTCGTCAAAGATACCTTCCAGCGTAGAAGTATTGAACATAAGGGAAGAGGCCGAAACCGTCTGGGATCCGGAAGTTTCCGTAGTCTGCTCAAGGGAAACGTTTCCTTCCGCATAAATCATCTCGCTGGTACGGTCGTAGCGCACGGAATCCGCTCCGATTACATTTTTTGTAGAACCTTTTGTAACAGAAATCTTTACGTCACCAGTAAGCACGATGACGTCATTTCCAGTTTCCTTGTCCTTCTCGTATTTTGTACTGCGGGCATTCTCAATGTTGATTGTAGTCTTATTTTCCTTGGGAGCCTCTCTCTGCTCCTGATTCTTTTCCTTTTTTTTGTCAGAGCCGTCCTTCTTTGACTCCTTTTTTGAAGCTGATTTTTCCTCTGAATTTTCCGCTGATTTATCTGCAGTATCGGAGGCTTCCGCCGTTTTTTCGGAAGACGCTTCTCCGGCCTCTGCGGACGGAGACAGAGCCTCCTGGGAAAACAGTGGTACTGAAGACAGAAGAATCACTGAGAAAATCAAACTTTTTAAAATCAGCTCAAACTTTTTCATCATTACTATCTGTTTTTAAAGCATTTCCTTAATGAAATGACCGGTATAGGATTCCTTTACTTCTGCAATTTCTTCCGGAGTTCCCCGGGCAATTATATTTCCGCCCCGGAAACCGCCTTCCGGCCCCAGGTCAACAATGTAATCGGCCTGGCATATTACGTCCAGATTGTGCTCAATCATAAGAACCGTATTTCCCTGATTTACAAGGCGCTGGATTACTTCCATGAGCATTTTCACGTCCGCAAAATGAAGTCCGGTGGTCGGCTCGTCCATTATGTACAGAGTCTTTCCGGTTGAGACCCGTGCAAGCTCTGTCGCAAGCTTAACGCGCTGGGCCTCACCACCGGAAAGCGTAAGGGCGCTCTGACCAAGCTGAATGTAGCCCAGTCCTACAGATTTAAGGGTCTCAAGCCTGCGGGAGATATGAGGAATAGAAACAAAGAAATCTGCCGCTTCCTCAATCGTCATGTTCAGAACATCGTTTATGTTCTTTCCTTTATACAACACTTCAAGTGTCTCACGGTTAAACCTTTTTCCTCCGCACACGTCGCATGTTATG
>JAFPCT010000127.1 GCA_017390125.1 Treponema sp. | reverse complement strand
TGATGTTGTTTTTGCAGGAAAATCTTCTTTCGACTTGAGCCTTGAATGGGCTGAGAGCGTTAAAAAAATAACTGACGCTGAGACAATGATTTTTGCGGATTCAGCAATTCAGTCTGAATGTTCGGCAGCAGTAAAGGCATCAGGAAAAGCCGTATCCTGCATTTTTGAAGAAAAATGGACAGTTTCAGGACTTTTCCAGCGGTTTTCATCGGCAGCTTCGGAAAAAAATTGTGAGAACTTTCTTTTCGCCTGGGCTGACCAGCCTTTCATTAATTACGGAATCACAGAAAAAATATTGGCAGATCACACTGAATATTCTGCTGAATACACTTTTGCGGACGGTTACCCGGAAGGCTTGTGTCCGGAAGCATTGAATGCAGGAACATGCTCAATACTTGCGGAGCTTTCCCAGACCGTACAGAAGGAAGCCGGCGAGAAGCCTGTTTCCAGGACAAGTGTTTTCGACCTGATAAAAACGGATATAAATTCTTTTGAAATTGAGACAGTCCTTTCTGACGAAGATTACCGGCTTTTAAGACTTCATTTTAACTGCGGCACAAAGGGCAATATGCTTGCCTGTCAGGAACTGTTCCAGATTACCGAAGGAAAGACCTCTGAGTTCCCGATTGAGGAGCTTTCAGAAAAAGCTAGGGCTTCTGAAAATATTCTGAAAACTGTTCCTGCCTATTATGCTGTGCAGGTAACAGACCGCATCAATGTGCCGTCAATATACAAGCCTGAGCTTTTCGAAAAAACTGACGGAAAAACTTTTGTGGCACTTTCTGATTTCCGGAAACTGGTTAAAAAGATTTCTCTTTTCAGTGAGACTGCTGTAGTAAGTCTCAGCGCCTGGGGAGAAGCTGCATGTCATCCGGACTTTGTAGAAATGATACGCGCGGTTCTTGCTGAGCCGGCTCTTTCCGTTCTTATTGAAACTGACGGTCTGATGATTTCTGAAGAAACTGCAAGAAACATTCAGTCTGTCGTAGATTCTGTACCGGAACGGCTTTCAGGCGGCGATGTTCAGGAAAAAATCTGCTGGATAGTAACCCTTGACGCTTTTTCGCCTTTAAAATATGCAGAGGTTCATGGCGGAAAGGACATGTACAAGGCGGCTTCTGATTCTGTTGCCATGCTTGAAAAGTATTTTCCTGGTTTGGTTTACCCTCAGTTTACCCGTATGAATGAAAATGAAACTGAGCTTGAAGGATTTTTCCGCTTCTGGTCAGACAAAAACAGTCCTTCAGCCGGAAAACTTATCGTTCAGAAATATGATTCTTTCTGCGGTATGCTTCCAGACAGAAAACCTGCGGATCTTTCTCCCCTTGAACGGAATCCATGCTGGCACATACGCCGTGACATGACAATTCTGCTTGACGGTTCAGTTTGTTTCTGCCGGTCTTGTCCTGAAAGGGAAGCTGTTGGAAACGCCTTTAAAGAACCTCTGGAAGAAATCTGGAGCCGCCTGAACGGCGAGGTAAAATGCCATATGTGCAATACCTATTCGAAATTTTGCGAGAAATGTGATGAATACTATACCTTCAACTTTTAATGAATATCAGATAGACCGTACCGTTCTGGGCGGAAAGCAGATGAATCCCAGCGCATCCCTTGACCTTTCAGTAATCATGCTGAATTCAAACGGAAGCCATCTGCGCTCTCAAATTTTTGAAAATCTCCTGAACAACGGAGTGAAATCAGTTGTTTCCGTTGAGCCTAACGCAGAAAGCTACAATGTCGAAGACCTTTCCCGCCGTTATCCCGTTGTAAAATTCCTTATTCCTCGTGAAAAAGCTACGGACGGCGTTCTTATAAATATGGCAATGGCAGAAACCGACTCAAAATATGTGCTTGTCCTCAGGGACTGCTTTCATATTCCTGCTGGCTTTCTGTCAAAAAATCTTGTGGAGAACCTGATCTCCTCGGACCTTTACTGCATTGTTCCCCGGGTTGTAAGCGCAAGCGGTTCAGGCGTAATTACAAATTTCAGTCCTTATGCGCGCCGCGGAACATTTAAAATCGTACAGAATCCTTTGACTCAGGATGCTCTTCCGACTCTTTATCCTCACAATTTCATCGGATTTTACAACCGAGAGAAATTCATAAAGCTTGGCGGTTATGACTATACGATTACCTCTCCTTACTGGCAGAACGCAGACCTTTCTCTCCGTTCCTGGCTCTGGGGTGAAAAGACATGTATAACTACAAAATTTCAAATCTCATATTCTGATGAAGTTCCGGTAGAAGACGCTACCAGCGACCATACATATCTGCGCTTCTACCTGAAAAACATTCTTCCTAGATTCAAGGCTGACCACGGGCTTATTCCACGGTTCTCGTTCCCTGGATTTTTCTTC
>JAFPCT010000126.1 GCA_017390125.1 Treponema sp. | reverse complement strand
TAAACAAGCATATTTTCAGCGCAGGACAGAACTACACCTGCGTGAACGGAAAATCTTCCAACATACGAAACGTAGAAAAATACCCGGAATTTCCCCTCTCCTGCAGCATGAATCCAGGAGGAACTGTCCTTACACTTAAAAAGCCGTACCTTACAAAAATGACAGAATCCTCATCTTCAGATGAGCTTCTTAAAATAATTGAAGAGGCAAATTCAAGGCGGAAGCCGGATCCTGCCCCTCTGTTCCCGGAAGAAAACCTTGACTGGCACTGGGACTTGATCAATGAGCTTGAAAAAGGAAATGCACAGATTCAGGCTGTAAGGGAAAGACAGAAAAGCTTCGGGCCAAGGGCACAAGACATAGAGAAGAAAAAATAGTATAGTTACTTCTATGGTAACTTATTTAGGAAAAATCGGTGAACTTGCGCTCAAGGGAACCAACATAAAATTTTTTGAGAAACTCCTTGTAAAAAATGCAAAGGAATGCCTTAAAGGCAGAGACGTAAAAATCACTCTTTTTGCAGGCCGTCTTTACATTGACGCAGAAGAGCAGGATTGCCATGAAGTTGAGAAAGTTCTTTCCCATCTTCTCGGCATAACCGGATGGGCCAGAACAATCACATGCGAAAAGAACATGGACTCAATCAAAAAAGCTGTTCGTGAATGTGCAGAACATGCAAAAGAATTGAAAAATGCAAAGACTTTCAAAATCGAAGCAAAACGGGCAGACAAAAGTTTCCCCCTCAATTCATACGAAATTGCAGTAGAAGCAGCCGGCGCAGTATACGATGACCGGTTCATGGAAGTAGACGTGCACAATCCGGACATAAATATTTACATTGAAGTTCGTGAGAGGGTTTTCGTTTACAGCGATGCAAGGACAGGCTGCCGTGGTCTTCCGGCCGGATGCAGCGGTACAGGCCTTCTCCTGCTTTCCGGCGGGCTTGATTCCCCGGTTGCAGGTTACCGCATGATGCGCCGCGGAATGAAAGTTCAGTGCGTATATTTCCACTCATATCCATACACATCAATTGAAGCACAGCAGAAAGTCGAGGAACTTGCCTCAAAACTTTCGCTTTTCGGTTTGAACACCTACCTTAACATCATTCCATTTACGGAAGTTCAGATGAAAATAAAGGAAAAGGCTCCGGAAGAATGGGCAACCCTCATGCTCAGAGTCTGCATGATGAAGGTGGCAAACATGCTCTGCGAAAGAATCGGAGCAGACTGCATCATTACAGGGGAAAGCCTTGGTCAGGTCGCAAGCCAGACAATGGAAAATCTGTGCGTTACAGAACATTTTGCAGGATACCCGCTTATGCGGCCTCTGATTGGTCTTGATAAGGAAGAGATAATCGACACCGCAAACTTCATTGATACTTACAATACTTCCATTCTTCCATACGAAGACTGCTGCGTTCTTTTTTCTCCGCGGCACCCGATTCTAAGAGGAAGAATCGAAGATGCAGAACGAATATACGCAGAAATGGACTGTGAGGATTTGATAAAAGAATCTTATGAGAAGCGCGATGTAAAGCACTTTACATTTGGAAAAGAAGTTTAGCGACTTTTGAGGCGTCGGTATCAATTACCACGCTGTCAAAGTTTTTCTTCATTTTTTCATCGAACGAGCTGTCATTAAGCAGCTCGTTTATTTTTTTGTAGATTGCACCTGATTTCTGTATGAAATACCCTACCTTGTGGTCAATCGCAAAATGCACGTTTCCCAGCTCCTGATTGTGAATGTAGCGGCATATGATTACAGGCTTTCGAGCGGCAAGCACCTCAAGCAAAGTTGCGGGACCGGCCTTAATTACGGCACAATCACATATCTTTACAAGCTCATCAAGATAATCTACAAAGCCGAATACATGAAGATCCAGCCGGGGATTTGCCAGACGAAGCAGATTGAAATTCTGCTTGATGACTTTATCACGGCCGCAGATAATTGCAGTTGAAAAATTTGCACGATGAATGAGACACTGATTTACAATTTCCCGTGCCCCAGGAAGACCTTCTCCGCCACCGACAAGCAGAACCATCTTTTTATCCGGGTCAAAACCATGCTTGATTTTAAGGTTCCTTACTTCTTCCGGTGAAACAGTGTTCCTGAATTTTGTATTCATAAGGAAAGGAATCACGCGGATGTTCTCAGGCGGAACTCCATTTTTTACTCCGACTTTTTTTGCCATCTCGGAGTAAACCATATAGTTCAAATCTTTTTCAAAAAACCATGAATTATGCACGGTAAAAGGATCCGTCACAAGAACTGTAAAATTGATTTTCCACGGAATAGTCTTCAACACTTCTTTTGTTGCAGGACTAAGTCCGAAATGGAAGCTGACAATATCCGTTGGTTTTTCACGAAGAATGATTTTTCTGAGATGAAATCTTGTTTCCGGAAGGAGAATCCTTTTCATGATAGACTGCAGGAAACTGCTCTGTCCCAAGTCATATGTAAGAGGGAAAAGACCGTGAATGTAGTTGCAGGAATAATTGTAGCCCTTTTCGAACATTACATGTCCAAGGCCGTGACGAGGAAATCCTCTGAGAAGACGAATTTCCACAGAGGGATCAATAGCTTTCATGGATGAGGCAAGAACTTTAGCCGCAGACTTATGACCTGCTCCGGTATCCAGATATAAAAAAAGAAATTTTCGCTTACCCATAGTCTAAAACTTCAAGATAACTCCAGCACTGAAATAATGATGGTATGTATTAATAAGATTATCCACCCATTCCTTTTTTGCATATTCAATAGGATTCTGAGTATTCATGAATCCAGAAAGATCAGAATGAGAGAAATAAGCCTTCAAAATCTCCGTTTTGTCCACTGTTTTGCCCAAATAAGTTCCCGGATAAATTTCTGCATCGACACCGTCGTTTATTATATACTCAAAAGTATAACCTGCAAAGAATTTAAACGAAGAAAAGTTTTTGGAAGCAAGCTCATAGGAAACGTCAAGTCCGGAACGAACAACCGCCATTTTATGGTCCTGATTCATGAAATCAGTAGTTTCGTTGAAAAGAACATATGCAAGCTCTGCCTGAGAAATGCCCCCTGCCCTGTAATATGGATAGGCCTTATACACATCTGAGGCAGAAAGACTTTCCTGAGGATTTGCGTGAAGTATAAACTTAGAGGAAGAAGTAAGGTACAAACGTCTTATCGGGTTGAATTTTATGTCAAGTGAAACCTGATGGGAGTTTGGAATCAGCTCCGAGCCAATTGAAAGGCCGTTATTGGTATAGTCTGAATAATTGTAGAAAGAATCCCTTGTGTCATAATTTGAGTAGGTGTACGGAGTAACAAGAGTATAATCAAGTTTGATCATGCGACATGGAGAAGATGCAGGGGTATAAAAGATTCCAGTCTTGACAGCAGCCTTCACCGCAGCGTCATTCCACTTCAGTTTAACGAAGCTCTTCAAGTCATCAATGTCATCAAAAAGGAAATCTGTGCTCAGTACAAAATGAGAAGTCGGCTTGAACTGGAAATTCACACCGGCAAGAAGATTTTCATTGAACCCTGCAACATTGGCAATAACCGCCCAAGGCACAGGCATGAGGTACGATGCGTTGAAACCTTCTCCGTAAATAACAGATTCGTAATATGAAACTGTAAATTTGCGGTCAAACAGCGGTAAGCGCAAAGAGTGGAATGCATACACCTTGCCCCATTTGTAGTCGCTGGAGCCGTCCTGTGCGGCAGCAGAAGCAAATCCCTGAACGTGAGTATATTCAAGGAAATCAGAACTGTAACTTATAACGGCATTTGGCATTGGATTTCCGCGGGGATTCAAAATCAGGTCTGAATCGCTGAAAATTCCATAACCAAGTCTGGAATAGCCCAGGGAGGCATTGACAGTAGAATTTCCTAACGAAAAGTTGAACGCCGGCTCAAAACCAAAATCCATGTCTCCGTCCGTGTATGAAAGGTTCTGCATTCCGATGTATTCGCTGCGCTTTTCAAATCTCGGAAACTGATTTCTTAAAAGTTCATCATTGTTTGTTCCGCGGAAAGACAGGTTCATGCCAAGTCCGCAGTAAGGTCCAAGGGTAAGGTCCCCGGTAAGATAAACTTTACCGGAATAAAGCTGATAATAATTTTCGTAGAGTGCCTCGCTGGTATCAGGATCTTCAGAGAGAGCAAAATTTATGCCGAAATCACCTTCTGCCTTAACATGTACTGGAAAACGAAAATGAGCGGTCCAGTACTCAGAGGCACGCTTCACTTCCTTTTCGTCAGAAGACTCCATTACGTCTGCAAGAATTTCCCTTACCTGCACTATTGTGTAAGGCTTTACCTGAGGAAGTTTTTCAACAAGTCCCTTTATATACCAGCCTGCAGCGTCTTCATAAAATTCATCGCAAGGATCAACCGTAACCTGAGAATAAAGGCCAGGTACGAATAGAAACGAAAAAATTACAAAAAGGAGAAAATATTTTTTCATATTATGTAACTATACTTGTTTATTGCTTGAATTACAAGTTATGTGTTATTCTTTAATAAGAATGAAAGCCATTGAAAAAGAATTGATTTTTGACATGCTAAAAGCAGCGTCCGGAAACTTCTACGGTTATGAGGCACCGGAATTCAAGCAGAAGCCGGCTTTTACCGACGATATTGAAATTAAAGAAGAGATTAAGGCAGAAGCACAGCCTGAGCAAGAGGAAAAAAGCCCTGAACCAGAAGAAAACAAGGCTGATCAGAGAGAAGAAAAAGCTTCTTCAGAAAAACACAGCCTGACGATGGAAGAACTTTCAGACAAAATAAAGGCGTGCACCAGATGTCCTTTGTGCCGGACAAGAAACAATTCAGTTCCAGGAGAAGGTGTATGCCGTCCTGAAGTCCTGGTCATCGGAGAAGGTCCTGGAGAAGAAGAGGACAAGCAGGGTCGGCCTTTCGTCGGACCTGCAGGACAGCTTCTGGACAAAATGCTGGCTTCAATTCAGCTGGACAGAAAGGTAAACTGCTACATCGCAAACACTGTAAAATGCCGTCCGCCCTACAACAGGGATCCTGAACCGGAAGAAGCGGTTTCCTGCCGTACATTTCTTGACACACAGATACATATCCTGAAGCCAAAAATCATTCTGCTGGTTGGAAAAGTTGCCCTGCGGAATCTTCTGAACATTCAGGGGGAAATTTCATTAAGGCGTTACCGCGGTAAAATCTACGATTACAATGGAATTCCTATGATTGTAACCTATCACCCAAGCGCGCTTCTCAGAAACGCAGATTACAAGAGACCTGCCTGGGAAGACCTTAAGTTCTTCCGTACAAAGCTTCTGGAACTTTCACCGGATTATGGGGCCGGTTTCGGAAACTCAGAGGAAAAACAGCAGTAACCCTTGAAAATGGAAAAGACTCTTTATCTGCAGATTGTTCTTAATATTCCTCTGAACCAGACGTTCACCTACTCCTGCCGCGTTTCCGACAGTGACGAGGTCCGGACACTTCCCGAAATCGGAAAACGGGCTGAAATCCGCTTCGGAAACAGGAAGGCAACCGGTTTCATTACTGCAGTTTCTGAATCTGTTCCTGAAAACTGCCCTGTCAGCGAAGACAAAATAAGAGCTGTAACTAAAATAATCGACACCGAGCCTCTTTTCAACCAGGAGCTTCTTTCTCTTGCAGGATGGGTAAGCCGCTACTACCTCTGCTCAATCGGCGAAGCAGTTTTCTCCATAATTCCTTCAAGAGGAAAGAGAGATTCAAACGTACCGGGCTTTTCTTTCGAAGATGATTTTTCAGACAAAACGACAAAAACACTTTCCGAGGAGCAGGAAAAGGCCATAAACGCAATAACAGAATCCTGCAAAACAGGAAAAACTTCGTTTCATTATTTGTACGGTGCAACAGGAACCGGCAAAACTGAAGTTTTCCTCCAGTGCGCAGAATGGCTTTTGAACGCAGGAAAAGGCGTAATATATCTGGTGCCGGAAATCGGTCTGACACCTCAGGTTGTAAAGGCTGTCGTAAAACGATTCGGAAATACAGCCGCAGTTCTTCATTCAGGGCTTACTCCAAGCCAGAAACTCACAGAATGGAAAAAAATCCTGCACAGGGAGGCAAGGATTGTAGTCGGAGCAAGGAGCGCTGTATTCGCACCGGTTCCGGACCTTGGACTTGTAATAATAGACGAGGAGCATGATTCCTCATACAAATCAGGGGAAACCCCGAGATATCATGCGCGGCAGGTGGCGATGTACAGATGCTCAAAACTGAACATTCCCCTTGTAATGGGAAGCGCAACTCCTTCTGTAGAGGCATGGCATACAATGTCAACCGGAAGGCTAATATCTCATTCCCTTACAAAAAGACTTGCAGGCGGCGCTATGCCCCGCATAAAGATAATCAACCTTTCCCAGACAAAGAATTCCGGCTGTATTTCAGACGAGCTTGCAGACGAAGTAAGAAAAACTGTTGCTGAAAAAAAGCAGGTGATTTTATTTTTAAATCGCCGGGGATTTACACATTTTTTCAGGTGCGGACAATGCGGTTACGAAATGACCTGCAAGAACTGTTCGGTTCCGATGACCTACCACAAGACTGAAAACCGGCTCAGATGCCACTACTGCGGATGGACAACCCAGCCTCCTGTCTCATGTCCTGCCTGCGGTTCCCTGGACGTCGGATACAGCGGCTTCGGAACAGAGTACATTGAATCTGAAACTCACGTAAAATTCCCGAACGCAAGAATTCTCCGCATTGACACAGACGCGCTTACAAAAAAAGGCGAGCTGGAAGAAAAACTGGACGCATTCCGCCGTGGTGAATATGACATCCTTCTTGGAACCCAGATGGTTGCAAAGGGACTGAACTTTCCTGCCCTGCAGCTTGTAGGCGTTGTTCTTGCAGATACCGGACTCCACATGCCGGACTTCAGGGCCGCAGAAAGGACATTCAGCCTTAT
>JAFPCT010000125.1 GCA_017390125.1 Treponema sp. | reverse complement strand
TCGGCGGAAATAAAGTCCGCGACCCATATGGAAAGATGGTAAAGTATGAGGACAAGGATGCAAAAACTAACGTCATAAAGGAAAACTATTCGGAAAGTAATTGTATGGTAACAAGCTATGCTGGTTCCTCAATCAACATTGTTGTTGATGTTGATTCGATTCTTCCGACAAGCGGCTCATGGTACTCAAGACCGGCTCTTTCTAACCGTGCAAAATCCGTTGTCTATGAAATCCATGTAGGTGACTTCACTTCAAGCAGCACATGGAAGGGAACAAGCAGCTATAAGGGAAAATTCAGGGGACTTGTTGAAGGCAACACATCTTATTCAAACGGAAGTGTAACTGTAAAAACAGGTCTGGACCACCTTGTAGAGCTTGGGGTTACTCATGTACAGATTATGCCGATGTATGACTTTGCGACAAAAGTAAACCATACTTTCGGAGAATTCTATAACTGGGGATATGATCCGGTAAACTACAATGTTCCGGAAGACCGTTATTCTCTTGATCCTTCTGACTATGAGGAGCGAATCCGTGAAGTAAAGGATATGGTAAATATCCTTCATAAGAACGGAATCCGCGTCATTATGGATGTTGTATACAATCACTCATTTGACAAAGAAATGTTTAATAAGATCTCAGGAACATATTATACATCTTCAGACCGTTCTGGATGCGGAAACAGCGTAAATGTAAGCAACTCGATGGTAAGCCGAATGGTTAGGGACAGCCTTGAATACTGGCTTACGACTTTCAACCTTGACGGATTCCGCTTTGACCTTATGGGAATTTACACAAAGGATGCAATGAAGGACTGGGGTGAATATCTTAACAGAAAGTACGCTGACAGAACATTGCTTTTGTACGGAGAACCGTACCAGGCTTGCAATGATGATACGAACAACAGGGTTTATGCAAACCTTATTCCAGATCTTGAGTCTGCTGGAATCGGTGCTTTTTCTCATAAATACCGAGAAACTATTAAAGGTGGCAGTGATGACGCTGTAAAAGGCTATATGTTCAATTCTACGGAAAAAGACGGCAATAGTACTGCTGAAAATATGGAAGTTGGATTGAAAGGCTCATACGGAAGTTCAAGTGACGTATGGACACGATATTTTACAAAAAAGTCTTACCAGGCTGTAAACTATATTTCTGCTCATGACAACCTTTGTCTTTACGATAAGATTGTAAGGGCTGGAATAACTGATAGTTCATATCAGAAGGCTCTTGTTAAGTTTGGTCACGGAATTGTGGTCCTTTCTCAGGGTGTCTCATTCCTTCACGGAGGAGATGACTTCCTCAGAACAAAAGGAAATGCTCCGAGAAGTGAATTCCTTATTGATAGTCGAACTGCAAAAGAAAACAGCTATATGTTCGGACATGAAATGAACGAGATTGACTGGAGCCGAAAAGCAGCTTATTACGATGTATTCAAGTATCATAAGGATTTGATTGCCTTCAGGCTGAGCCATGACGGTTTCTATAATGGAAACGCAAATACATCAAAAGATGGCATGACAATCTTCTATACTGTAAAAGACAGCAACGGAACTGAACTTAAATGCGTGTTGAATCCTGGCAGCAATTTCAGCTACAGCGGCAGCGGAAAACAGATATTCAACAAGTCCGGAAACGTATCTTCCGACAGCAAAACTTGCGAAGGAACTGGAGTTACAATCTTCAAGAATTAATTTAAGGTGAATAAAAAAGCACCGGTTGTCATTAACAGTGCAATGGCTTCCGGTGCTTTCTTTATTCTCTTAGCTCCGCTTATTCTTTGCCGTTCCAGCAGTATGTGCAGAGCTTGCAGTGGTCAAGCCCTGTGCTGTCCAGCATGTCGTCAAGTCTATGGAAGCTCAGGGTTGTGAAGTGAAGCTGCTTCCTGATTTCTTCCTGCATTCTTTCGTATTCAGGTGTATCAGGATTGCAGTATTTTGCAAGGGTTTCTGCACTAACATTATCGCCTTCAAACTGACGCACTACACGTCGGGCAATCAAATCCATTTCTGATTTTGAGCGTGAGAAATTCAGGTACTTGCAGCCGTACATAATCGGAGGGCAGGCAGGTCGTACGTGCACTTCTTTTGCTCCGCTCTGATACAAAAAGTCTGTTGTCTCTCTGAGCTGGGTTCCGCGTACAATTGAATCGTCGATGAGAAGAATGCTTCTGTCCTTGATAAGCTGCTGGACAGGAATGAGCTTCATGTGTGCAATAAGGTTGCGCTGATCCTGGCTTGTAGGCATGAAAGAACGGGGCCATGTAGGGGTATATTTTATAAAGGGACGGGTAAATGGAATGCCAGCTTCGTTCGCATATCCAACGGCATGGGCTGTTCCTGAATCTGGAACACCAGCCGCGCAATCTGGATGAATGTTTGCATCCTTGTCGCGGCGGGCAAGATACTTACCGCAGTTGTATCGCATGGCCTCTACGTTAACGCCCTCATAGCAGGCTGTAGGGTAGCCGTAATAAATCCACAGGAACGTACATATTTTCATTTCTTTCTGCGGCTGCTGAAGAACTTCAACTTTGTCTGCAGTCACGAATACGATTTCTGCAGGTCCAAGCTCCTTGTAGTCAGAATATCCAAGGTTGATGTAGGCAAAACTTTCAAAAGAAAGACAGAAAGATCCGTCTTTGTGACCAATCTGAAGCGGTGTGCGGCCGAATTTATCCCGGGCGCCGTAGATGCCTTCTTCCGTCATGATGAGCAGGGTAAGGGAGCCCTTTATTTTTTCCTGTACAGATTTGATTCCGTCAAGAATCGATTTTTTTTGGTTAATGAGAGCTACCACAAGCTCTGTCTGGTTGATTTCTCCGCCGCTCATCTCAAGAAAATGTGTGTGGCCGTTATCGAGAACTTCCTTTACAAGCTCGTCTTTGTTGGTAATGATTCCGACTGTTGTAATTGCATAGGTTCCAAGGTGTGAATGTACCAGAAGCGGCTGTGCCTCATAGTCGCTTATACAGCCGATTCCCAATTTTCCATGCATTTCCTCAATGTCAGTTTCAAATTTAGTCCTGAACGGAGAATTCTGAATGTTGTGAATGGAGCGCCTGAATATGCGGTCGCTGTTCATTACGCAAAGACCGCCACGTCTGGTTCCCAAGTGGGAATGATAGTCAACTCCGAAAAACAAATCCAAAGAACAGTCGTTCTTTGATGCAACACCAAAAATTCCGCCCATAATAATTCCTTAAAAAAAGTATGTGTAATTCTACTTTTTTATTGAGATTTTTTCTACAAAAAAAATTGACATATTGAAAAATTGATTTACAATTTTTCGTATGCAACTTATGCACATGAAGAGAGGTTGACAAGTATTTAAAATAATTTAATTCGTCAGGAGGCGAAACATGAATAAGTTTTTCAAACTTTTATTGATTTCTGTTTCTGCTTTGTGGTTGTTTTCCTCTTGTGAAAATAATATTTCCGATAAGACGGACAATCTCACCCTATTAATTCTTCATAATGCTCTTTCTAACAGATCTTCCAGTTCAGAAACAGAGCAATATGGTTCTTTGACCATAACTCAGTCTGCCTCCCGTGCACTTGACATTGGCGAAATCAACAGGGCTACAGTGACCGTTTCAGGTTACGGCATGTCTGATATAAGCAAAGATGCCGTTATAAATGATAAAAGCGGAGAAGGCTCTGTAACTATTGAGAAGATTCCTGTTGGTGCCAACAGGGTTATAAAAATAGAGGCTGTCGTAAATCTTGACAACATTCAGACTAAAGTTGCCGGAGCCGTTTTGTATAAAGTTACGGACATTAATGCCGGCTCCAATGAGGTCGACGTAACCTGGAGCACAACTGCTGCAGGTGCCGTATACTACAATCTTTTGAAATCTGGTTACGATGTCTCAAAATTAAGCGTTTCTACAGTTGAAAATCTGATAAAAGACGGGGTTCATGCAAGCCTTATTGATGCTGCTTCGATTGCAGACGACATCAAGACCGGAGCTACCTCTGGCTCACCTGATTTATACGTTCTTTCAGCCGGAAAAATTACTTTCACTTCGAATGCTGCGGCTTCTGGAGTAACCGTTCAGGTTTGTGACCCGGTTTCAAAAAAATTGACATCTGTTTCAGGCGGATCAAACGCAATTGAGGACGTTGCACCGGGAACATGGAAAGTTTTTGCCATTGCAAACGGCACTTCTGTTGTTTACTCAAAGACAATTACAGTCGCAGAAGGTGAGACTGTCGAGCTTGGCGAAATCAACTTCAAGGTACCTTCTCCTCGGCTTGAAAATTCGAGCGGAAAAGAAATTTCTGAATTCATTAAGGGAAAGACTACTGTTTATCTTTCTGCAAGAACATATGACGACGAGACGCCTCCTGAAGGCGTTGTTATCTACTACACGACAGATGGAACTGATCCGACAACCGCCAGCACAAAATATACCGGCGGTTTCGAGGTAAATGTTGGAACTACTGTAAAGGCATTTGCCGTATGCGAAGGTTTGTTTGATTCAGACGTATCATCGTGGGAATTTACAGAACAGAGCCTCGGTTATGCTCATCCTTCAAGCGGAAAGTTCAGTCCTGTTGATGAAAGCAGCTGGGGAAGCGGTACATGGTCCCTTGGTGCAAACGTAAGCGGAAGCACCACAACTTTCGCCCTTTATTCAGCAAATGCAACAAAAATCCTTCTTGAAATCTACGGTGCCCCATACGGTGAGGAAGCTCTTTACGACTACTGGATGGTAAAAGACAGCAACAACGTATGGCGCGCAAAACTTTCAGGCGACCTTTCTGGAGCAATCTACGCCTTCCGATGCTGGGGACCGAACTGGACCTTCAATTCTTCATGGACCCGAGGCGGAAGCAGCGCCGGATTCGTGGGAGATTACGATGACGCAGGAAACCGCTTCAACCCGAATAAGGTTGTCTACGACCCTTATGCCCGGGAAATGACTCATGATGCAAGCAATGCGGATGCCATCGCGGCGTATGCAACCACGAACAGTGACTACGCGCTTACAAAAGGCGACTACCAGATTCTTGCAACCGGTGAAACGACTCCAACTGGAAGTACGAAGAAGTGGCGAGAGTTTGACTCCGGAACTATTTCTCCTAAAGGATATGTTGTTTCTGATTCAACTGGCTACGGAACAAAACCGGGGATTGCACAGAAAGATGCAATAATTTATGAAGCTCATGTTCGTGGTTTGACAAAGCACAGCTCAACGGAAAAGCTTTCAACCCTTCTTTCTGATTATGTTACATTGGAAGATATTCCTGCTGACTACAGGGGAACTTACAAAGGTGCGACATACATGATTCCTTACCTTAAGATGCTTGGAATCAACACAATTGAGCTTCTTCCTGTTCATGAAACAGACAACGATGGTAATCCAGATGATGCTCCAGGCGGAAATTTCTGGGGCTACATGACGTTTGACTACTTTGCTCCAGACCGCCGATACTCAAGCGACAAGTCTGCCGGTGGTCCTACAAAAGAATTCAAGGAGATGGTAAAGGCTTTCCACGATGCCGGAATGGAAGTATACCTTGATGTTGTTTACAACCATACTGGAGAGGGCGGATGCTGGCACGGCACAAGCGGACAATCCGGTTATGACGAAGGAAAGCAGTGTACCGTCGTGAGCATGCGCGGTATTGATAACCAGACATATTATTCTCTTGTAAGCGGAACAAAGTGGAGCTACTGGGAGACGACAGGCTGCGGAAACAACATGCAGTGCGACAATTCTACAGTGCGCAAGTTCATCCTTGATTCACTCACATACTGGATTGACGAGATGGGTGTCGACGGATTCCGTTTTGACCTTGCAACAACTCTTGGCCGCGTGAATAACGGAAGCGGAAACTGGGTTTACTCAAGTTCTGCACAGACACTTGTTGATATTGCATCTCTTGGAACAACAAAAAATGTAGAGATGATTGCAGAAAGCTGGGACTGTGGTGATGGTAGCTATCAGATTGGAAACTTCCCTGCTGGCTGGGCAGGATGGAACGGCTATTACCGCGATGCTGCCCGTGCTTATGTAGGAAATGCAACTCAGCAGGCATCAATTTCTTATACAGATGCACTTTATGGCGATAATGCTCACTTTAGTTCTGATTCAGAGCCAAGCATCAACTTTATCGTTGCCCACGACGGATTTACCCTTGCAGATTTAAGTTCATATAGTGGAGCTGGAAATGCTCTGAACTCAACATTGTCATGGCCTTTCGGCTCAAGCGATGGCGGAAACGGTGATTATAACTCCCTTGGAACAGGAACGGATGCGGCGGCGAATCGTCAGCGTGCAAGAAACTACTTTGCATTCCAAATGTTCAGTGCCGGAATTCCGATGATTGTTTATGGGGACGAATTCGGACGAACTCAGAACGGAAACAACAATCCATATAATCTTGACAGCGTTGCAACATGGAACAACTACAACATGATTCCAACGGATTCTCCTCACAAAGTCAGCTGTGGGAACAGTTCAATTCCTCAGGAAAATGGTTCTTATGTTGATAAGTTCGGAACATTTAAGTCAACAGGAAAAAACGGAAACTTTGACTTTGCAAGATTCGTAATGAACGAGCGAGCAAACAATGAAACTCTCCGACAGCTTAAGGGTACGAAGTTTGCATGGTACTCAACGAGCGGAACGAGCGGATGGGCTGATGAGGGTGTTGCCAAGGCAATCCTGATTTCCGGAGACAGCACGTACTACATTATGATGAACATGAACGGCTATCAGACGAAATTTACCGTGCCCGCATGTTCTAGCGGCTATAACTGGGTTCGCATAATCGATACCGGCAGCTGGGCTGAGACAAACTGCAACTACTGGGAAGAGACAGATGCAGACGCATATTCATTCTCTGATGCAACAGAATATGGTGTTGGTTCATATTCGATTGTCGTATTCAAGCAGGTTTCAGAAATTCCTGTTACCCCAACATGTGCAACTCCAAGCATAAGCGGAAACACTCCGTTTGAAAGCAGTACAAGCGTTACGATTACCTGCGGCACAAGCGGTGCAAGCATCTATTACACTACAGATGGAACTGCTCCAAGTGCCAGCAGTACAAAATATACAGGAACAATTCCCCTTACAGAAACAACCACTGTAAAGGCAATCGCAATTGCTTCTGGATATAAGAATTCTTCAGTTGCATCAAAGACCTTTACAAAAGGAAGCCAGGTTGTCAGCTCAAAGAGCGGGGTAATGCTGCAGGGATTCAACTGGGATTCAGCACCACGTGGACAGAGTTCTTACTGGGGCAAGTGGTATGCAATCATGCAGAACAATGCTACCCAGATTGGAAAAACTTTTGAATATGTATGGTGTCCGCCGCCGAGCAAGACAAATACATCTTCTTCGGAAGGTTATGGTCCTACAGAATGGTTTGATTTGAACAACTGCTATGGAACAGTTGATGAGCTTAAGTCAATGATTCAGGCAATCAGTCCTGCAAAGGCAATTGCGGATATTGTTGTAAATCATCGCGACGGATATTCATCTTGGGGTGACTTTACAAATCCGTCTCTTGGTGTTGTAAAAGGCTCTAATTACAAGGCAATTTGTTCTGACGACGAAGGATTTAGTGCAAGTGATCCGATGGCAACTGTTGGAACAGATATGAGAGGTGCTGCCGACACTGGTGCACAGTATGCGGCTTCCCGTGACCTTGATCACACAAATACAGACGTACAGGACGGCATTAAACAGTACCTTAACAATTACCTCAAACCGGCTGGATTCGTCGGCTGGCGATATGACTTTGTAAAGGGATATGGCGGACAGTATGTCGGTATGTACAATGCCGCTTCCGGTGCAGAATTTGCAGTTGGTGAATACTGGCCGGGTACAGAGGACGGTGGCGGATATTTCAGTGCTTCTAATCCAAGCGGCTGGGCAAATAAGATTGACGGCTGGATTGATGCAACGGAAAAAGGCGGTTATAGAACCCGAGCATTTGACTTTGTACTTAAGGGCATGATGAATGATATTTGGGGATGCTCATATACAGGTGGCTCTAATGCTGCAACCAACAATTATGGAAATCTTGCAAACAGCCGTACACTGGTAAACAGCCAGCCTGCTTACGCGGTAACCTTTGTAGACAACCACGACACAGGTTCTACTCAGGGACACTGGAAGCTTCCTGATTCTGCAGTACCGGCCGCATACGCTTATATCCTTACTCATCCGGGATACCCTTGCGTTGCATGGCAGCATTACTTCAGCTATTCAGAAAGTTGTGGCAATTTGAGCGCCGGCGGAACTCAGTTCATTTCTGGAAACAGCGCCGGTACAGTAAACGGAAGTTCCGGAACATTGAGAAATCTTATCGATGCTCTCATTGAACTCAGAAAAGAACTTGGAATTGAATACGACAGCTCAAAGGAAATCCTTTCAAGCTCAACCGGTTGTTATGCAGCCCGCGTAGACGGTCAGAACGGTTCGTTCATTGTAAGCATTGGTTCTAGCACATATTCTGGTGTAAGTTCTGATTATGAAGAAGTTGCTTCCGGTACAAACTATAAGGTCTGGAAATGCGGAGGAACTTCAAAATGCAAGTCTCCTTCAATCAGTTTTGCAGACGGAAAATGTACAATTACCTGTGGAACATCTGGGGCAACAATCAAGTATTCAACAAACGGCACAAGCTACAGCACATACAGCGCTCCGTTCCTCGTAACTGAAGGAACTACAGTATTTGCAAAGGCAACTGCTGACGGATACGAGGAATCCAGCGTGGTGAGCAATACGTATGCAAGCGAAACTACATATACAATTACAGGAGGCTTCCCGAGTTATTGGGGTACTGCCTCGGATGTTATGTATGCATACTTGTATGGTGGTTCTGATGGAAGTAAATGGGTTCCTGCTGAATACAGCAACAGTACATTTACTTTCAAGACTTCATATGATTTTGTGACTTGTATTGCTGTACGCATGAAATCTGGTACAACAACTCCTAGCTGGGATAACAAATGGAATCAGTCAAACGATATAACAAAGACTGGTACCACAATGACTGCATCGTCATTCGAATAAATCTGACTTCGCCCCCTTACGGGGTGGTTGAGACTAATCAGCTGAGCCAGACTGCTTCCTGGGTCATGTATTTTACAGACGGGGACAAAGTTTTGAATCCTCCGGAATTAAAAGATATGGTAAGGCATGCGGCAAAAGAAATCTTGAAAGAAAACTAGAAACAAACGCTTTCTGCTTTATTCCCTGATTTTTTCAGCCATAGAAAGGGCATTGCGGTAGAAAATCGGCTCTACGATGTCGCTGTAATTGTTTTTCAGAAATTCTAGCTTTTCCATCAGCTCATCAAGGGTGTCGAATCTTCCTATCAGCATTTCACAATAGCCGGCTTCCCGGTTCTGTTTTGCATCCCGGTTTTCCATCTGGCGTATGGAAATAACAAAATCATGGGAATATAATTTTTCAAGGCGTTCCTTGGGCAAAATCGGAAATTTTATGTTCATAACATATTTCAAGGGTTTGTCTTCCGGAAAAAGGATCAAATCAAAGATGAGCCTGTCCAGACTTGCTGCATAGGTTGAGGTTTCTCCTGAAAGCCGTGGATTTATGTCCACAATAAACCATTTTTCACCGTCAAAAACCAGATCTGCCTGGGATATTCCTGAAAAATCCATAAGTTTTGAAAGGCGGGCAAGTTCTGATTTCAGTTCCTTTACCTTGAATTTTTCTGAACGGACAGGTCCCAGCTTTACGCTCTGCTTTGGGCAGGTAATTCCGTATTTGTTCAGTGAAAGTATAAACGGATCAAGAACAATGTAGTCTCCCTCTGAACCATAAATCTCTGAACCGAAATGCTCGCCCTTTATG
>JAFPCT010000011.1 GCA_017390125.1 Treponema sp. | reverse complement strand
TCAGAATCTTCATCGCTGAAATTGTACCGTTTTCTGATGAAAAACAATAGGAAAAACGCTAGAATAAAGCCATGAAGAGATTTTTTTTCTGTCTGGTTTTGTTTTTTTCATTCTGCAGCCTTAGTTTTGCTTTTGTTGGTCAGGGAAGCGGAAAGGAAATTCTGTTATGGAAGGGTATTTCCAGAATGGAGAAATTTACGTCCGCCATGTATGTTCATGAAGCCCAGGGTGATAATACAGGAGCTGCTGTAATTGTGTGTCCGGGAGGAAGCTATCATCACCTGGGGCTTTACAATGAAGGCTACAAGACTTCACGCTGGTTTGCCTCCAAGGGCGTAACAGCTTTTACTCTGCGCTACCGCACTGCAGAAAACGGCTATCACGAGCCTTCTATGCTTCAGGACGTTCAGAGGGCAATTCAGCTTGTCCGGGAAAACGCAGAAAAATACGGAATTGATGTAAACAAGGTAGGGGTAATTGGTTTCTCCGCCGGCGGACATCTTGTTACTATGGCCGGAGCATTCTGGCAGAGTCATGATGAGCTGAAAAAAATCGGCATTGAGCATGAAGTGAGCCTGCGCCCTGATTTTGTAATCCCGGTGTATCCGGTTGTATCAATGGATGACGAAATCGCCCACCGCTGGTCAAGAAAAAGTCTTCTTGGACGCAATCAGTCGGAGGAGCGTAAAATTGAATTTTCCATGGAAAAGCAGATTCCTGCTGACATGCCTCCATGCTATATAGTTGTCTGCATGGATGATCCGGTCGTAGATTACAGGAACAGTTTTGTCCTTTATGACGCAATGCAGGAAAAGAACATACAGTCCCGGCTGGCCGTATATGAATGGGGCGGACATGGATTCGGCATGCTCAACAATCGCTTTATGAGAAAGTTCCGCTGGAATGAAAAGATGTGGGACGACTTTCTTGCTGCAATAATTATTCCGATGCAATAAGCGCCTGAGCCAGCTGGTCTGCACAGCTGGTATTTTTTTGTCCGCACAAATTTCCGCGGCATTTTGAAATTATTTCTTCGGCAGGCATTCCTTCAAGAAGTTTTGAAATCATCTTGAGGTTTCCGTTGCAGCCTCCGTCAAATTTAATGTTGAAAATCTTTCCGTCCTGTGCAGTAAAACTTATGTTCCTTGCACAGCTTCCTTTTGTTTTGTAGGAATGTTCTCCGTTTGAAATCATAGTGCCTCCGTCTGACCTGACAATTATTTTTCAAAAAGCAATTTATTTCAATTATTTTTCAAAATTTTTCCCGAATAATGCAGAATTTTCAAATTCCTTAAGTTATATAAGGTGTAAGGAACCTATAGAAACGGAGAAAAAATTGAGGATTTTATTTGTTACTACGGAACATCCCGGCTGCCTTTTCGGCGGATTGGGGACATTTACACGGGAATATGTCCGGGAACTCAGGAGGCATGCGGACGTTAAATGCGTATATTTCCATCTGCATGATGCACCTTTACCGTCCCCGGACCTTACGGTTGATTACGTGATTGCACCGGAACATATTTTCGAAGCCTTTTCTCCAGAGGCCAGAATTCTGGAAGTTGCCGCGTCTTTTAAGGCTCAGCTGGAACCAATACTGAAGAGTTTCCGTCCAGATGTAATTCACTGCAATGACAGGCAGACTTATCTGCCTTTCCGCTTTGAGAACAATGTGTTCTATTCGTCCCATCTTATTTTTACTGATCTGCTTACTTCAAATACGATGAACGACTTGTATTTTCAGGAGGTAAAAGTTGAGCGCTGTGCATTGGAAAATTCCAGTGTCGTGGGAGCTTATTCTGATTTTTCAGCAAAGAGCGTGCTGAAAGTTGCAGGGGGCCGCTGCTCTCCTGTTGTCCTGCCCCTTGGCCTTAATGTAGAGCGCTTTCATTCCAACAAGCGGAAAAAAAGGGGAGACGGCATTCTGAATGTCTCGTATTTCGGGCGTTTCGAAGACGTTCAGAAAGGAGTGAATGATTTTATTTTTGCAGTAAACCGGCTTGGTCCTAGATTCAAGGAACGGAATAAAGTCCGCTATCACCTTTACGGGAAAGGATTCCTTGACCCCGGACTTGACCTCAGCCTTTTTGAAAAGCCGGAATTTCTGGAAGGTGATGACCTTTATAACGCCTATGCGGATGCGGACATTGTAATAATGCCGAGCCGCTACGAACCATTCGGTCTTACGGGGCTTGAGGCTATGGCAAGCGGCGCTCTTCTTCTTGTTGCCGGCGGGCTGGGAATGGATATGTACGCAGAACCGGGACGAAACTGCATTTCTTTGCCGAAAAGTCCAGTCGATATGGCTCAGGTGCTCCGTGATGCGGTGCTTGATTATGATTCTTATTCCCTTGTTCAGGAAAATGCCGTCTCTACGGCACGGGAATGGACCTGGGAGCGGTGCGTGAAGTCGCATATGTACATCTACCGTCAGATCTGTCAGAGGAGAATTCCACAGATTGCTTCTGCCTACCGTATGGAGGAGCGAGAAGTTCTGGATTCATACCGCAAGTCCAATGACGTGGAGAAGATTCATTGTGCTGAGATGGAACGTATTTCTGCAGGATGTGCACTTGAAAAAATAGGCGTTGATTCAGGCGGAAAGAAAGTTCTTGTCATTACTGGGAATTATGAGCCGGAAGGCATGAGCTTTGGGAAGAATGTTCGTTTTGTGTCAGTTTTGAATGAAGGGTCGGAAGGCATTGCAGTCAGACTGGAATGCCTTCCTTTTAGGAATGATGAATTTGATGAAGTTGTTGTTGCTGGAGCCTGGGAAAGTGTCCTGGATCCATGTGGAGCGCTTATGGAACTTGAGCGCATTGCCAGAGATTCTGTGATTGTACTTTACAAAAAAGGTCAGCCTTATTCATGGCAGACTTTTCAGATGGAAAATAAAAAGGACTGGAAAATCATTAACAGTTCCAGCTGGGAATGTAATTTTGAAAGTCAGTTTGCAATGGAAAAAACTGTTCCTTACGGGGCGGTAGTTTATAAAAATTCCGGACATATAAAGGAGGTCTTGGATGAAAACTTTGCATGACAAAGCAAAAGTGCTGGATATGAGAGGTCTTCTCATGGTAAACGGCGGTTACAGCGGTTCTTCCGGAGGAGGTTCAACTTACAGCTCAGCCCAGCAGGGGTCCCATGGCGGTATGAGCGGACAGGGAAGCTCGGTGACCAGCTCTTACTGTGCGAGAAGCTCAGCTTATGTAAAATCGGGCTACAGTAAAAATTATGCCATGCTCTGCGGCTGGGCAAAAGCTCTTGGATTGATTTAATTAGTGAAATTGGTGGAAGCGTGAAAAAAGTTGTTTTGGTAATGCAGCATGATGAGACAGACTGTGCTGCGGCGTGTCTTTCTTCCATTGCGAAGTTTTACGGAAAAAGGGTTTCAATTAACAAAATCCGCTTTTTTGCAGGAACTGACTGCATGGGAACTTCTGGGCTTGGAATCGTAAAAGGTGCTGAGGCTCTGGGCTTGAGCTGCAGGGGAATGCTGAGTCAGAACAGGGAATTCTGTGAGGACGCTGTATTTCCGCTTATCTGTCATGTTAAGAAGGATGTGATTGATCATTATGTCGTTGTCTATGGACTGAGCAGAAATAAGGTTGTTGTAGCAGATCCGGCAGACGGCATAAAAAAAGTCCCTCTTGAAGAATTTAGAAAGACCTGGACAGGAGTGTTTTTTGTTGTTGTTCCGAAACAAAATTTTCAGCGCACGAAGGAAACTTGCGGCATTTTTCAGCGTTTTCTGTATCTTCTCAAACCATACAAAAAAACTGTTGCCGAGTGTTTTATTGCAGGAATAATACTCAGTTTTCTTGGTGCGGCTTCTGCCTTTTATTTTCGTTTTCTTATTGATGACGTGCTGTATTCGCAGCTTCAGAATACACTGACCTTGTGTTCCGTAGGTTATCTTTTTGTAATTGTATTTCAGACTGTTACAGAATTTGCAAGAAATCAGCTTATGAATTACATGAGCAACAAGATTGACCTGCTTTTGATGTGCGATTACTTCAGGCATATACTGCATCTGCCCTTGAGTTTTTTTTCAAGCCGAAAAACAGGGGAGATAATCTCACGCATTGGAGATACACAGACAATAAGGCATACAATTTCTTCTACGACCCTTTCTGTTGTAATTGATTCTTGTATGCTGGTCCTGGGCGGTTTGTTTCTGTTCATGTTCGGCTCTTCACTGCTGCTTGTGGCTATGATTCCTGTGGTTGTTTCTGCTGTCATCGTGTGGGCTTTCATAAAGCCTTTCAGGGTAAAGATAAAAGAACAGGCTGTTCGGGAGGCTGAAAAACAGGCTGCGCTGGTGGAAAGCGTGAACGGGATTGCAACGATTAAGGCTCTTTCTTCCGAAGAGTCGGCTTTTGTTCGCACAGAGGCAAAAATTGTTGACTGCATACGCCGAAGCATAAGCCTTGGAACCATGTCGAATATTGAAAATGCGCTTCAGGGATTTGTTTCTTCTTCGGGAACTCTGATGCTTTACTGGATCGGAAGTCTCATGATATTCAAAGGCTCTCTTTCTCTGGGACAGCTGATTTCCTTTGTGACGCTTTCCGGTTATTTCCTGGGACCATTGGCAAGGCTTTTGACCTTGCAGCAGTCTCTTCAGGAAGCTGCAATTGCTTCTGACCGTTTGAGCGAGATTATGGATATGCCGGAAGAAATGGAAGACGAAAAAGATTTGATTGAGCTGGACCGGATTGACGGGAAAATTGAGGTCAGAAACCTGTCTTTTTCTTATGGAAGCAGGGGAACGGCATTAAAAAATGTGTCACTCAGGATTCTTCCGGGGCAGAAAGTTGCGTTTGTAGGAACTTCCGGCAGTGGTAAAACAACAATGACAAAGCTGCTGATGAAATTCTATCAGGCGGAGCATGGTTCGATTTTTGTAGATGGAACAAATATAAATGATATTGATACAGAATCCTATCGCAGATGTATCGGCTATGTTCCTCAGGAAGTTTTGCTTTTCAGCGGTACTATTCTTGAAAATATACTGTGGGGTTCCTGCGGCAAAGGCATGAAAGATGTTGTTCAGGCGGCGGCTGATGCAGAGGCATCTGGCTTTATCAGCCGTCTTCCTGACCGTCTGAATACAGTAGTAGGGGAGAGGGGCGCGACACTTTCCGGCGGAGAAAGACAGCGGATATCCCTTGCACGGATTCTTTTAAGGAAACCTTCCCTGATGATCCTTGACGAAGCAACTGCCAGTCTGGACAGCCTTTCTGAAAAAGCAATCATGGAGACAATAAACAGAACTGGCGGAGAAACGACAATGATAATCGTTGCCCACAGGCTTTCAACCGTAAAAGACTGTGACAATATTTTTGTATTTGACAAAGGTTCCGTCGTTGAATGGGGGCGGCATGAGAAACTGCTTGCTAAGCGGGGACGATACTATCAGATGTGGAAGGTTCAAAAT
>JAFPCT010000124.1 GCA_017390125.1 Treponema sp. | reverse complement strand
AGTCGATTGAGCATAACTATTTTTTTTGTAATTTTTAAGAGCTGAATTCTTTAGGAGTTCAGTTTTTTTTTGCATAAATAAAAAACGGGGTCTAAATTGAACAGAGCAGTTTTGGTTTTAGCTAACGGAATAGTATTTGAAGGTACTGGATTTGGCGCTGAAGGTGTAATCATTGGTGAAACAGTTTTTACAACTGGTATGAACGGTTACATTGAAACTCTTACCGATCCAAGTTATTACGGTCAGATTGTTACACAGACTTTTCCGCTGATTGGAAATTACGGTGACATCAAAAAAGATTATGAAAGTTCAAAATGTAATCTTCGCGGTTACATTGTTCGGCAGTGGTGCGAAGAGCCTTCTAATTTCCGTTGCGGCGGAGACATTGACTCATATTTAAAATCACAGAATATAATTGGTCTTTATGACATAGATACAAGACGGCTTACAAAGGTTTTGCGTGAAGTAGGCGTTATGAACGGAATGCTTATCAGCGGAAACAGTGCAGAGGCTGTTGAAGCCAGAGCCGCTCTTTCAGATGAAAAGAAAAAATCTGCTCTCCTTGAAAAAATCAAATCCTACTCAATCGTAAATGCAGTTGCATCTGTAACTGGCAGTGCTGCAGGCGTTGAAGAACCGGCTGACGTTGTATTCAGTGAAAGCGCAAAATACCGCTTTGTTCCTGTTACTGCCGACGGAACTAAAATAAATGATCCTGAAGAAGCTATGAAAAACGGAAAGGGCAGGAAAGTCGTTCTCTGGGATTTTGGAGCAAAAGCAAATATTCGCCGAGAACTGCTTAAACGAGGTCTGGAAGTTGTTACTGTTCCAGGTTCATATACAGCAGAACAGATTCAGGCTTTGAATCCAGATGGAATCATGCTTAGTAACGGTCCTGGAGATCCTGCTGAAAACGTAACTATAATCGCTGAAATCAAAAAGCTTTTGAAAACTGGAACACCAATTTTTGGTATCTGTCTTGGTCATCAGCTTTTGGCTCTTGCTAACGGTGCAGAAACTATGAAGCTTAAATATGGTCATCGTGGTGCTAACCAGCCTGTAAAATATCTTAAGACTGGCCGTGTATATATTTCTTCTCAGAATCACGGTTATGCGGTTAAGAACGAAACTTTGCCTGCTGGCGCTGTGCTCAGCTTTGTGAATACAAATGACGGAACTTGCGAAGGTCTTGCTTATACTAATGTTCCTGCATTCAGCGTGCAGTTCCATCCGGAAGCATGTTCGGGTCCTCTGGATACAAGCTTCCTGTTTGATGAATTTGTAAAGCTCATCAATGATCACAATTACTTTAAAAACTTTAAAGCCAGTTGTGAAAGGATTGATGCGATTCAGTATTTTGCATCGACAATAAAGCAGACAAAAGCAAACGCATAATATTTTAAGCGGCTTCTATTTTGAAAGCCGTTTTTTTTAGATAGGGAATACAGGAGTAAATAAATGCCTTTAAATAAAGATCTTCATAAAGTAATGGTTATTGGTTCAGGTCCGATCATCATCGGTCAGGCTGCGGAATTCGATTATGCCGGAAGCCAGGCGTGCAAGGCTTTGAAGGAACAGGGACTTGAAGTAGTTCTTGTAAACTCAAACCCTGCTACATTGATGACTGATCACGCAATGGCAGATCACATCTATATTGAACCACTTATTCCAGAAACAATCGAAAGAATTATTGAAAAAGAAAAGCCGGACAGCATCCTTTCTTCTCTCGGCGGACAGACAGGTCTTACTCTCTGTATGGAACTTGCAAAGTCTGGATTCCTTGAAAGCCACAACGTAAAACTTCTTGGTGCAAAGCCAGAGACAATTGACAAGGCTGAAGACCGCCAGATGTTCAAGGACACAATGGAAGCCATTGGCGAACCGTGTATTCCTTCGAAGGTTGTTACTACATACGAGGATGCCCTTGATTTTGCAAAGAACGGAATCGGTCTTCCTGCAATCATTCGTCCTGCATTTACTCTTGGTGGTACAGGCGGTGGTATTGCCTACACTTGGGAAGAATTCGATGAGATTGCCCACAACGGACTTCACCGTTCTCCTATTCATCAGATTCTTGTTGAAAAATGTATTGCCGGTTGGAAAGAAATTGAATTTGAAGTTGTACGAGACCAGAGCGGAAACGTTCTTACAGTCTGCTCAATGGAAAACTTTGACCCGGTAGGTGTTCACACTGGAGACTCAATCGTAATTGCTCCTGCCGTAACACTTTCTGACAAAGAATATCAGATGCTCCGTTCAGCATCTCTCAATATTATCAGTTCTCTTGGAATGGAAGGTGGATGTAACTGTCAGTTCGCATTGAACCCGGAGACATTTGAATATGCTGTAATCGAAGTAAACCCTCGTGTTTCACGTTCTTCGGCACTTGCTTCAAAGGCTACAGGATATCCTATTGCAAAGGTTGCGGCTTTGATTGCCATCGGTTACAACCTGGACGAAATCCCTAACTTTGTTACAAAGAAAACTGCTGCATGTTTTGAACCTGTCCTTGACTACGTTGTTGTTAAGATGCCTAAGTTCCCGTTCGACAAGTTCGTTTACGCTGCGCGCAAGCTTGGAACACAGATGAAGGCAACTGGTGAAGTTATGGCAATCGGTCGTACTTTTGAGGAAGCCATGATGAAGGCTGCCCGTGGTGCGGAAATCGGTGTGACATCCCTTAACCTTAAGACATTTGCAGAAGAAAGCAACGAAAAGATTATTGAGCGCGTAAATGAATGTACTGACCAGCGCATTTTCGCAATCTTCCAGGCTTTGAAGCGCGGAATCATGAGCGTTGACGACATTCATAAGGTTACAATGATTGATGAATGGTTCCTGAACAAGCTTATGAACCTTGTTGAGATGGAAGATATGTTCCAGATGATCAAGGAAGGCGCTGAAATCAGTGAACAGGGCAAGGCTGCTCTTACACAGGACGTTTACCTTGAGGCTAAGAAACTTGGTTATCCGGACAAAGTAATTGAATCTATGACTGGCACAAAGATTGAAGGTGCCAGCGGTGTTATCGAGCATAAGGCTGGTTCCGGCACAACAAGCGGAACTGCCGCAACAATCGAAGCTAACGACAAAAAACTTGCAGAACTTCGTGCATCCGGAAAGGTGTCACATATTTCTGCAACATACAAAATGGTTGATACATGTGCGGGAGAATTCAATGCTGAGACTCCGTACTTCTATGCAGGCTATGACGTTGAGAACGAAGCTGAACTTTTCCTGAATGAGCTTCATGGAAAATCAGGTTCTAAGTCTAAGGGAACTATCGTTGTTCTTGGTTCAGGTCCAATCCGAATCGGACAGGGAATTGAGTTCGACTATGCCTCCGTTCAGTGTGTATGGTCCCTCAAGAAGCTTGGCTATGAAGTAGCAATCGTAAACAACAACCCTGAGACTGTATCAACAGACTTTGATACAGCTGACAGACTTTACTTTGAGTCGCTCACTCCGGAAGACGTAATGGGCGTAATCAATACAGAAAAGCCGATTGGCGTTGTAGTTGCATTTGGCGGTGGAACAGCAATCAAGCTTGCAAAATTCCTTGATGAGCAGGGAATCCCGATTCTTGGTACAAGCGCTGATGCAATTGACCTTGCTGAAGACCGCGAACGCTTTGAAGAGCTTTGCGAAAAACTTCACATTAACCGCCCTCGCGGACTTACTGTAATGAATGCAGATGAGGCTCTTGCTGCAACAAAAGATCTTGGATATCCGGTATTGCTCCGTCCGTCTTATGTTCTTGGTGGACAGAACATGATCGTTGCATTCAATGACGACGACGTAAAAGAATATATGAAAATCATTCTGGCTCAGGGAATTGAAAACCCGGTTCTTATTGACCAGTACATGATGGGTATTGAGCTTGAAGTAGACGGCATCTGTGACGGTGAAGACGTTCTCATTCCTGGAATCATGGAGCATATTGAACGAACTGGTATCCATTCCGGTGACTCTATTGCAGTTTATCCAAGCTGGAACCTGAACGATGTTCTTCGTGAAAAGATTATCCGCCAGTCAAAGGACCTTGCAATCAAGCTGGGAACAAAGGGTCTTGTAAACATCCAGTATTTGATTTTCAACAATGACCTTTACATCATTGAAGTAAACCCACGTTCATCACGAACGGTTCCTTACATTTCAAAGGTAACTGGAGTTCCGATGGTAGAGCTTGCTACACGTGCAATGCTCGGCGAAAAGCTCAAGGATATGGGTTATGGAACAGGCCTTTATAGGATTCCGCCTTACTTTGCTGTAAAGGTTCCGGTATTCAGTTTTGAAAAACTTATGGACGTTGATACTCACCTTGGACCAGAAATGAAGTCTACAGGTGAAGTTCTGGGAATTGCCGCTACAATGGAAGAAGCTCTGTTCAAGGGATTGATCGGAGCCGGCTACAACATGAAGCGAAGCGGCGGTGTACTGTTCAGTGTTCGAAAGACTGACCGCTACGAAATTCCTGAGCTTGCACGCAAGTTCTACGATATGGGATTCAAGCTTTATGCTACTGAAGGAAACGCAAAGACATTGCAGGACTTTGGTATGGAAGTTCAGGTTGTAAACAAGATTCATGAAAATCCTGATGACAACCTTCTTACTCTTCTTGATTCAGGAAAGATTGACTATGTAATCTCTACATCTGCAAAGGGACGAAATCCTGCTGCCGACAGCGTAAAGATGCGCCGTCATGCGGTAGAGAGAGACATTCCTTGTCTTACTGCAATTGATACAGCAAATGCCCTTGCAAACTGTCTGATGAGCCACTATTCAGCAGAGAACGTAGAGCTTATCGACATAAACGATCTGCGCACAAGCAAAGAAATTGTTAAGTTCACAAAGATGCAGTCAACTGGAAATGACTTCATCATCATTAATACAGAGGAACAGGCAATCAACAATCCTGGAAGCCTTGCTGTTCGCCTTTGCAACCGCCGCTCTGGTGTTGGTGCCGATTCTATCGTACTTGTCGGCAAGTCTGAAAAGGCTGATGCTGCCGTACGTTTCTTCAACCTTGACGGTTCTGAAGGTATGATGGCCGGAAACGCAATGCGCGCTGTTGCAAAATACCTGTACGACAATGACATTTTTGGAATTGCAGAAAAGAATGAAAAGAAGTCTGAGCCTACAGCTACAATTTCAATTGAGACAAAGAGCGGTGTTAAGCAGCTTAAGCTCTACAAGTTGAACGGAATCGTTTCATCTGTAACAGTTGATATGGGTCGTCCGGAATTTGATCCTTCTTCTCTTCCTACAGAGCTTGAGGAAAAGGAGCTCAACATCGAAGGTCTTCCGGAAAAGGCTATCGTAAACCAGCAGCTTACTGTTGACGGAATAAATTATGACGTTACCTGTCTCAGTGTTGGTAACCCTCACTGTGTTGTATTCTGCGGATTTGTTGATAAGGTTGACGTTAAGAAAATCGGACCGATTTTTGAAAATCACGAGGCATTCCCGGACAGAACTAATACTGAGTTTGTACGCGTAGTAGGCCCTAACGAGCTTAAGATGCGTACATGGGAACGAGGTAACGGCGAGACTCCTGCCTGCGGTACAGGTGCCTGTGCGGCAGTAATTGCGGCTGTTTTGAACGGATACTGCAAGAAGAATCAGGATATTACTGTAATCGTACGCGGCGGAAAGCTGATTGTACGCTACACAGGCGATACTGTTTATCTTACCGGCAGCACAGAGTTCCTGTACGACGGAAAAGTAGTAATTTAGGCTTTTTTTGAAAAAATCACCTTTTGTCTCTTGACAAGGTGATTAAAAAATAGTATAAATAGCATACTTTATGTCTCCTTCGTCTAGTGGTTAGGACATCGGGTTTTCATCCCGACAACATGGGTTCAATTCCCGTAGGAGATGTTAAAAGGACTTCCAATCGGAAGTCCTTTTTTTATGTCCGGTGAAAATAAAGGTTTAATGCAAAAGCATTTTTGGTTTTGTGAATTTGTAATATTCAGGGGCTTTGTAGTCTATGTGCCAGGCACCGGCGTAGAATCCGTTTTCATTTGAGACAGGGCTTACAAAAATCACTTTTAGGGGATTTGCCGTATCATATTCAAATACGTTTGATTCCCATTGGCTGCGCTTTTCAGAAGGGTACGGATATTGTTTTTCCGGCGGGGTATAAACGGATATTCTGTATCTGCCTGGTTTTATGTTCAGATGCATGGCAACCCCTCCTGAAAGCCAGTAGGTTTGCTTGTACTTGTTCACTACGTCCGGAATTGAAGCCCATTCGTAAGTTGCTTTTGCGGCTGTGTAAGTGACGTCATTTCCTGATTCATCGACTATTTTAAGGTAGCACCGGACTTCATTCATTGAGGATGAATTTTCCGGGCGGTAGACTATCAGTTCCCAGGGATTGTGGTGTATGTCCGGTGTTTTTGTCTGGGCGAATGAGGCAAAGAAAGTTGATGCCAGAATCAGGCAGAAGAAGCGAAACTTCATGTGGAAATTATAGCATAGGAACACCCCATTGTGATATTCTTTAATCATCATGGAAAGCACTAGTCTTGTTAAAATAAATAAATGCAGAATAGAAAATTCCCGGGGTACAGTTTTGAACAACATTACCTGGGAAATGAAATCGGGAGAAGCCTGGCTTACAATTGGACCGAACGGCGGTGGAAAGGCAGACTTTCTGAAGGCTTTGGACGGGTCGTTCGGGCTTGATTTTGTTCCTAATTCTCCGGAATCTGTGGAAGATGTTCCGCTGTATTCCAATGTGTTCAAGGATTCTGTGGAGACAGTTTCCCTTGAGCGGGCAGCACGTTTGATTCAGGAAGAGCGGGAAAATGATGAGAGCGAATATATTGAAGGCGGCGTTGATATTGGCCGTACCGGGCGCATTTTTATTGCTGAAGGACTTGTTGGAAAAATAAAGAAGGGAGCTCCTGTTCCTGAGATTGCAAAGCAGCTGGACGCATACCCGGAAATCAAGTTGTGCGGCGTACAGAAGATTCTTGACCGGGGAATCAAGTACATGTCCACCGGAGAGATCAGGCGTTCACTTCTTGCCAGAGCCCTTGTTTCAAAGAAAAAGCTTCTTATTTTGAGTGATCCTTTTGCCGGTCTGGATGCAGAGAGCCGGGGCATTCTTCTGGACTTTTTCGATACGATTGCGTCAAAACAGCTTAATGAAGAAAAGACAGATTCGACTTTCCCGCGGATTATCCTGAGCATGGAACGATATGTTGAGATTCCTGCGGCTATTTCGAACGTTGTTGAATTTTCTGACGGAAGCATTTCTTTTTGCGGAAAGAAATCGGATTACGAAAAAATTGCCGCAGAGAAAGCACAGAAGGCTGAAGCTGAGCGAAAGGCGAACTATGAAGAATTTGCGGCAACTGTGCGCCGTTTGAGCGATGAAGTAAACATTGTTATGGGCGTGGAACATTATCAGCCTGAAAGTAATGTTCTTATTGACATGAATGACGTTAACGTAGGCTGGGATGACCACAAGGTTCTGCGCCATTTGAGCTGGCGGCTGAACCGCGGAGAACACTGGCTCATAAGGGGGCCGAACGGCAGCGGAAAGACAACTCTGCTTGAATTGATAACCGGCGACAACATGCAGGTATTCAGCAATGACATAAAAATCTTTGGTGCACGTCGCGGCTCAGGTGAGACAATCTGGGACATAAAGCACAGGCTTGGAATTGTTTCATACCGTCTGCACGTTGAGTACAGAATGCTGGGAGGAACAAGCCTGCGAGACGTAATCATGAGCGGTTTCCACGATTCAATCGGTTTGTATGAGAATCCAAGTGATGTTGAGGCGGCTGCTGCTGAGAGGTGGCTGGAACTGGGCGGATTCAAGGGCAGGGGAATAGAATCATTCGGTTCTTTAAGCTACGGTGAGCAGAGGGCTGTGCTTATTCTGCGTGGTGCCGTAAAGTGTCCGCCGGTGATGATTCTGGATGAGCCGTGCCACGGACTGGATGAGCAGTTCAGACAGAAGATTCTTGATCTGCTGGATATAATTGCAGAAAGCGGAACAACTACTTTCCTGCACGTTACTCACGAGCCGAGTGAAGTTCTGAAATGTGAAAAGCATGTTCTGGAACTTCATCCGGATGAGGATCCGATGTATAAAATTCTGGAAAGATAGATTCTTGTTCAAAAATAGAGAGAATTTTCCGATAATTAGGATATGAATTTTTTTAAATTGTACAGAAAAGAATTTGTATGGCTCACGGTTGTGTTTTTTGTCGCTATCATTCCGGTAAGGTGTTTTGCCCGTGAAGTTTCGGAAGCGGAATCCAGAGTTTATCGTGAAAAGCTTGTTTCCGAGGCAAAAAAATATGTTGGAACTCCTTATGTGCGCGGTGCCACTGGGCCGGATGCCTTTGACTGCTCTGGTCTTATTTATACTGTTGCTCATGATTCAATTTCCTATCAGCTGCCAAGAACTGTAAAGGCTATGTACAGTCGGGTCAGGATTGTATCGAACGATAAGAAGGAACCTGGCGACCTGCTGTTCTTTAAGACTACTGGTGACGGCACTATTTCCCATGTAGGACTTTATATCGGAAACGGACAGTTCATTTCTGCGTTGAGCGACGGTCCGAATACAGGCGTGATTGTTTCTTCCCTGAGAGAGGGATACTGGCGCGGGAAATACGTTTCCTGCGGTAAATTTCTGCCAGATGCAGGTCTTTATGAGAATGACGGTGCTTCGAATGCAATAAATGCTTCGAAGAAGTCAAAGTCAACGCCAAAGAAGAATTCATCTAATTCAAAGAGCACGCAGAAAAAGGATGTGGTAAGCAACGAAGGTTCCTACATGTCCTACTCCGGGGACGGCGGATTTGCAGACCATCTTGCTTTTGCTGCATATACAATGATGGACTGGTCATTGTTCACAGAAAGAAAGTTCATGCCTAACTTCCGCGGGCTTTCTACAGAAGGAGACATTATCTACAGGGGAAAGACTCTTTCTCCGGGATTGGGCATTCTTCTGCGCTGGAACTACGGTGTAAAGGCTTTTCAGATGCCGCTTATTGCGTCGCTTTACGTAGGGGACTATTTCAGGGCTTATGCAGGTCCGATGTTTTCTTTCGGCGACTGCAGAACTCCTGACACAGGAGACTCGATTAAGGCTTCTGTTTTTCCTGGAATAATTGGTGTAAGTTTTTCGTTACCTTCTTTTACTAAAGGTGATTTTAAAGTACAGATTGTTCAAGATATTTGTTATTCTGTGTATAATAACGAATCAAATTCTGCCCTGTCTTTTGCGAAGTCAGCGTCAGCAGGATTAGACTTCTGTACGGGAGCAAGGATTTTCTTTCCTTTATCTGCGTTTTCTAAAAAATAAGAGGGGGGAAACAAGGGATGTTTCTTACTAAAAAACTTGGAATGCTTTTTTTGTGTATCGGACTTGCGGCAGGATTTTGTTCCTGTAAAAGCGAGATCAAGATAACGGCAAAAAAAGATTCCTGCGCCATAAACTACAAGACCGTTCTGGGAGCAGCTCTTTGGGATACAGTTTCTGCTCTTTCAGGTGGCGGTGAAGTTCTTTTTGATACGGCACAGTTTGAGGAAGTTTTTGCAGAAAGCAATCTGGAAAAGGTAAGGGCTGTGTCTGAGACAAAAGACAGTCTGGACCTTTCTGCAGAATTGAGCAAAGACAAGTCAGATTTCATTAATCTTTCGGAAATGCTTGAAATTTCCCAGAACGGAAATTCGATGGTACTTACTTTTTCTGAAAAAAATCTTTCTGCACTTTATGAGAACATGCCGCAGGTAATGCAGTCTTACATTGATATGTTCATGGCTCCTTCTTTTACCGGTGAAAAAATGACTGACGAGGAATACCTTGAATTGGTTTCTTCTGTTTACGGTGATGTTGTTTCTGAAGAGATAAAAAAATCTGTCGTTAATTTTACGCTTGTGAACGTCCGTGGAAAATCAAGTTCCTATTCTGTTCGCCTGCTTGAAATAATCAATTTGAAAAAAGAACTTGTTTTTAAGAATTAAGCTATGGAAAAAGAAACTGACGAGCGCTTTACTGCCATTGAGATGAAACTTGCGTACATGGAAGACTTTGTAAGCCAGATTCAGCAGGTTGCGGTAGAGCAGACAAGGACTATTGAAAACTTAAAAAAAGAAGTAAAATTGATGTCGGATAAAATCCGGGAAATGTCGGACGCAATGGAAGGTGATATTCCGAATCGCAAGCCTCCGCATTATTAATATAAAATGAAAAGAAACAGTTTTTTACTTGCTTGTATTTTGATTTCTCTAGGGCTTTCTGCTTTTGGTTATGAAGGTCCGATGTCCGGACAGAGGAAACTGCGGATTGTAAAAACCCAGTATTTTGACATTATTTATTCACCTGATTCTGCAGACAGCGCAAAAATTCTGCAGGAAAAAGGTGACGCTCTTTTTGATGAAGTTGCGGAAAAATTTGAATTGAAGCATTATTTCAGGCTTCCGGTCATCATTACTCCTGCCAGCGATGATTTCAACGGCTATTTTTCTTTGTTCCCTTTCAGTCATATCGTTATGTATGATTCACTGCCTTATGATTCTAATTTGGTTCACAGTGAAACATTTATAAGTACTTTCAGGCATGAGCTTATTCATGCTGTCTCATATAATTCTCGTTCCAAAGGGCTGTATAATTTCGACAGGATTTTTGGTGATGTTTACAATCCGGCACTTATTACAATAACTACTTTTTTTGCAGAAGGTGCGACTGTCTCTCTTGAAAGCGACAACGGCGAAGGCCGGATGAACAGCGAATATGCAAAACAGATTCTGAAACAGGCAAAGATTGAAGGCTGTTTCCCGGATTATGCGGACGTTCAGGGCGCAAGGGACATTTATCCTTCGGCAAACGCGAGCTATATTTTCGGCGGTGCTTTCTGCAAATGGCTTCAAGAAAAGTATGGAATGGAAAAATACGCTGAATTCTGGCAGACCTGCGTCAGTTTGAAAAAGCTGACCTATTTTTCATGCTTCAAGAAAGTTTACGGCATTACGATGAAAAAAGCCTGGCAGGATTTTTATGATTCAATTGAAATTCCTAAGGACGTGAAAATTGAAAAGCCGCGCTCAAGGGACATTTCCTACTACGGTTCTCTGACTTCTTCTGATGCGGGCATCGCGTATTACGATCTTTACAAGACAGGTGTTTATTTCAAGAAGAACGAAAAAAAACGGGCGGGCTTGCTTTTGACTCAGACAGGACTTAAAAAAGTGAATTTGAGCAAGGACGGTGTTTTCCTAGCCGTAACCCATTCTGATGAGGCATACGTTT
>JAFPCT010000123.1 GCA_017390125.1 Treponema sp. | reverse complement strand
GAAGAGGCTTCTATATAAAAGCAAAAGGATAACGGCTTGGAACAGTGGCAGACTGTTTGCAAATAATCATAAAACGTAAATAAAAAAACGGCAGCCCCATTCAATCTGAGCTGCCGCTTTGAAAATCATTGCGATTTTTTTATCCGATCATTCCGCCGTCAACTGTGATTACCTGACGGGTGATGTAGCTTGCGCCTTCGCTCAGGAGGAATACGGCTGTAGCACCGATTTCTTCCGGCTGGCCCATGCGTTTCATCGGGATTGTGCTGAGCATTATTTCTTTTGCTTCAGGGATGATGTTTGCAGTCATTTCTGTTTCAATTGCACCTGGAGCAATTACGTTACATGTGATGTTGCGGCCTGCAAGCTCTACGGCGAGAGCCTTTGTTGCGGCAATGATTCCACCTTTTGAAGCAGAATAGTTTGTCTGTCCGCGGTTTCCGATGATTCCGGAAACAGAAGCAACTGTTACGATGCGTCCGCCGCGCTTGTTCTTGCGGGTTGCCATTGTCATGATGAGAGGTTTAAGAACATTGTAGAAGCTGTCCAGGTTTGTGTGAATTACAGCATCCCAGTCGCTGTCTTCAAGACCTGCAAAAGTATTGTCGCGTGTAATTCCTGCGTTGTTGATTACGCCCCAAAGAATTTCGCCGTTCGCGGCAAGTCTGGCAGTAAGTTCTTCAAGTTTTGCCTTGCAGTCTGCGCGGTCTGATACGTTGAACTGAATCAATTCACCCTTTCCGCCGGCTTCCTGAACCAGACGCATAGTTTCCTCTGCCTTTTCCTTGCTTCCGTTATAGTGGCAGATTACATAATATCCAGCCTTGGCAGCTTCTACTGCACATGCTCTTCCCAATCCTCCGGAAGCTCCGGTAATCAATACTTTCTTGTCTTCGTTTGCCATTTTTTCTCCTGAGTAAGCCCGCCAGCGAGCTCTGATATATCGAAAAACGTTTAAAAATTTGCGTACGCAATTTTTAGCTTAACTTTTTTTTATGCAGACTGAAACATTCCAGCCATGTCTTCAGTTTCCATTACTGTTATTTTTGCAGTTGCAGCAGGCTCTTCGTCTCCTACAGCTTCAAAAATTGAGCACAGATAACGGTATGTATGTGTTTCTTCATCACGATAGTCTTCTGCAATTTTCATCTGAACCGTAGTTCCGGCTTTAAAAAATCCAACAGACGCTTTGAAATCCACTACACTCAATATCATTCCAGGAAGAGGAGTTCTTCCCTTGATTTTATTTGTTATGCCCGTAAGAGCAGAAACACCCTGAGCCATAAGCTCAAATCCTGCCCAGGTCGGAACGCCGCCAAATTCTTCTTCGTAAAATATGCAGTTTTCAGTAATGTCATATTCACTTGTAATCTTATGTTCTTCAACATCGTGCTGAGTTACCCGACTGAGCAAAAACATCTTTCCTTTGTGAGGAAGATAATTGATAAGCTCGTCATGATCAATGAACTGTCCTACATTCTTAGGTTCTACGTTTGACATATAATCCTCTTCTTTAGTGCTCAAAATTGATTTCGATTTTTTTATTCTTAACTTCAAGTTTTGTCATTTTTACGCCGGCAGAGCTGAGCATCTTTTTTGATGCCATTGTAGCCTTTTCGGTTGCATATTTATCATACAAATAAATGACTTCCTTTATTCCGCTCTGAATGATTGCCTTTGCGCATTCATTGCATGGAAACAGGTCTACATAAATTTTTGCGCCGGTCAAATCTTTTCCCCGGGCATTCAGTATAGCATTTAATTCAGCATGAACAACATAGCTGTATTTTGAATCCTCGCCGGATCTTGCCCATGGATAAACGTCATCGGAACAGCCGTATGGAAATCCGTTGTAGCCTGTTGAAAGAATGATATTGTTGTCGTCAACAATGCAGGCTCCAACCTGAGTATTCGGATCTTTTGAACGCTTAGAGGCAAGAATTGCAACGCCCATAAAGTATTCATCCCAGGAAATATAATCTGTTCGTTTTGTTGTCTGAAAATTAACACTCATATTATTATTCCTTAATTCCCAAAATTAAACTGGCATTCGAACCGCCAAAAGCAAAGGAATTGCTCATGCAGATGCGGGGACTTGCCTTTGCCTTATAATCAGAAGCGACTATGTTAAGCTCCGGAATTTCCGAATCCTGCTGTCCGTCCCATACCTGCACCGGAAGCCTTGGTTCCGAGCTTCCTTTGTTTTTTGTTAAGGCAAGAAAACAAACTGCCGCTTCCAAAGCACCTGCCGCACCAAGAGTGTGACCGGTAAGAGGCTTTGTTGTACTGCAGGGAACCTTGCGGCCGGCAAAAACTGCATCCACTGCCTTTGCTTCCATTGAATCATTGAACTTTGTTCCGGTTCCATGAAGATTCACATAATCTATTTTATCAGCAGAAATACCTGCAGAATCAAGAGCCTTCTGCATTGCCCTCCTTGCTCCGTCGCCAGAAGGATCCGGGCTTGTCATATGGTAGGCATCTGCGCTTTCGCCGTACCCCAGAAGCTCCACGTTGTTTTCGTTCAGATCGGTTTTTGAAAGCACAAAAAATGCCGCGGCATCACCAAGGGTAATTCCATGGCGGTTTTTGCTGAAGGGATTTGTAACAGCAGAAGAAACGGCTTCCAGAGAATCAAAGCCCAAAAGCGTTGTATCACTGGCAATATCAACTCCGCCGGCAACGACAGCATCACAAATGCCGCCGCGAATGAGCTCCGCCGCTTTTATGATTGCTTCCGCGCTGGAAGAACAGGCCGTACTGAATGTCATGCACGGACCTTTCAAATCGTATTTTTCTGCAATGAACGTAGAAACGTAATCTGCACCCTGCATCTCAAGGGAATAATCCGGCGAAAAAGCCCCGGAAGCAAAATATTCTCTGTGACCGGCAATTGAAAATTCCGTTCCGTTGTCGCAGGAACCTACGCAGATACCTATACGTCCGCTGCCAAACTGCTCCTTTGCAGCGGCAATCTCACCTTCAATCTGCTCAAGACATTTTTCTTCAATGCGGATGATGCGCATGTCATAGCGTGCAGAAGATTTTTCCTGCAAAAGCGAATCCTGTATTCTGGCTGCAAAAAATTCCTTTCCGTTCAGAGCCGTAACCTTTCGGATTCCGGTCTGATTTCCGGCTGTTGCAGAAACCCACAGCTCTTCACTGTTTCGGGCACATGCACAGAATACTGCTGGTTTTGAAAAATACACAGAAAGCATCATTCTGCCTCCTTAAGATTGTATTCATACTCGCGCAGAAGATTCTGAATCCTTATTTCTGAGCCGGATTTTGTAATTATCTCAATCGTTTTTGAAGTCATCATCGGAAGGATTGAATTGCTGTATATAGTTCGGATTTCACCGCCCTCACTTTTCTGAACATCCATGTACATTCCGATTGTCTTTAAAGTCTCGTCAAT
>JAFPCT010000122.1 GCA_017390125.1 Treponema sp. | reverse complement strand
TTCTTAAGAAATTTCTTGGAAAAAAGCCAAGGAATTAATAATTAACTGTCAATTTATGACTTTTTGATATATAATTGTAGAAGGAATTTGTGGGAGGTAAAATGAAAGGCAAAAAATTCATTGTCGGTTTTTCTGCGTTCGGATTTTTACTGTCCCTTTTTTCGGGTTTTGCCAGCGTGGGAAATACATTCGGAAGAATTATTATGCATGCGTTTATTTTTGCGCTTGTTTTCGCCCTGCTTGCAATCCTGATTAATTTTGTTTCAACCAAATTTCTTTCAGGCGATTCTGACGGCTCCTCGGATTTTTCAGGGGGGCAGCCTTCTTCAGAATCGACTGGAAGCAGCCATTCTGTAGACATTGTGGTGCAGGATGAGGAGCTTCCGGCCGGAGAAAATGATTCCCAGTTTGTTGTCGGACCTAACCGGCAGATGCTGGTGCCGGACGATGCTGCTGAAGTAAAGGGAGAGCAGGGGGCGGCTGACTCCGACGGTGGTGAAAATCCTCCGGCTCAGACAGTTTCCGTTTCTTCTGTAGAAAGTGCAGTCAGAAATGCTAATGCTGCCGGAAGTCTTTCTGCTGCTCCTGCTGATGTTGCGAACAACGGCTTTGTTCCTGTCTCTTTGGGAGAAACTCCTGTGAATGTTGCAGGTGTAGAGGCAAAGTCCCATGATGATATAAAAAAAGAGGAAAAAAGTTCTTTCCCTGCATCTCCTGTCCCTGTTTTGGGTTCAGATGAGGGAGAACTTGACAGCCTGCCGGATCTTGAGGATTTGTCGGGATACACAGTTTCTGCAGCTCCAATGTTATTTCAGAGTGATGATTCTGTAGAAGAGGGTGATTATTCAGAAACTCTATCATCCTCCGGGATTTCAGCGGAAGAGGTCACTGATGGCAAAGACGCTGAATTGATGGCAAAAGCAATAAGCACGCTGTTAGCAAAAGAGTAAAAATAAGGTAAGGTTTATTTATGGAAAAATTTGCAGCTGAATCAATTGACGGACAGGTAAAAAGTCAGACAGAACAACAGAAGTCAGTCAATGATGAAAAAGAAGAAGATCTGCTCTGGGAGGAATTCCGGAAAACTAAATCAGCTAAATTACGTGATAAGTTCATCCGCCAGTACATGCCTTTGGTAAAATATGTTGCAGGAAAGGTAGCCGTAGGCATGCCTAACAGCGTTGAATTTGATGATTTGGTTGGTTTCGGTCAGTTTGGGCTTCTGGATGCAATAAATAAATATGATCCTGCAAAGGGCGTTAAGTTCAAGACTTATGCCGTTACCCGAATTCGCGGAGCTATTTTTGATGAGCTTCGTGAAATTGACTGGGTCCCTCGTTCCGTACGACAGAAGTCCCGTGAAATTGAGGATGCAATCGTAAACCTTGAAGCCCGTCTTGGTCGTACTGCAAGTGATTCTGAAATTGCGGAGTCTTTGAAAATGAGCGAGGATGAATATCACCGCACGATCATGAAGGTATCCGGAACAAGTATTCTTTCCCTTAATGAGGTATGGTATTCCGGTGATGAAAATGACAGCATGTCAATCGGAGACAGCATTGAGTCTCCTAACAGCCTTAATCCGGATGTCATCGCTGAGCGTGAGGAAATCAGAAAAGTAATAATCCAGGCAATTACCGAGCTTCCTGAAAAGGAAAAAAAGGTAATTGTTCTTTACTATCATGAAGATTTGACTTTTAAAGAAATCGGGGAGCTTCTTGAAGTAAGCGAATCCCGCATTTCACAGCTGCACACAAAAGCAAAC
>JAFPCT010000121.1 GCA_017390125.1 Treponema sp. | reverse complement strand
GGCCGATATCCTTGAAATGGGCCCTTACGCTGTCTGCAATGCGGACTTCCTTAAGGGTAACGCCGCTTTCTTTTGCAAGGGTACATGCATTGCTGTAGGTTCTGTCAGTAGTTCCGAAGCAAGGCATCGTTACGGCCGTTATTCCGGAACGGCTGTAACCGCAGAGGTCAAAGGCACGGCAGGTTACTAGAAGAGCCAGTGTAGAATCAAGACCGCCGCTCAATCCAAGGACGGCAGAAGTACAGTGGATGTGCCTGAGGCGCTTTGCAAGGCCTTCCGCCTGCAGGGCAACAACTTCCCGGCAGCGCTCGCTTCTGGCTTCTGCAGAAGAAGGAACGAAAGGACGGGGGTCCACAAAACGGGAAAGTTTCTTTCTTCTGAAGTCAATTTTCCTTACCGGCACGTCGATCACCGTAAATTTTTCACCGGCAAAGCGTTCTGCACAGGCAACAAAGGTCTTGGTCTTCTGCCTTTCCTGCAGGAGCCGCTCAACGTCTATTGAAGCAAAAACTTTATTCGATTCAAATGGCAGCCGTTCCCCAAGGATGGAGCCGTTTTCTGCAATCAGGCTGTGTCCGCTGAAAACCAGGTCCTGAGTGGACTCGTCATGGGAAGCATTTGCATAGATGTATGCGCACAGTGATTTTGCAGAATTGATTTTTACAAGGTTCCGGCGGTATTCAGCCTTGCCGATTATTTCGTTTGAGCCGGAAAGATTTGCAATTACAGTTGCTCCGGCAAGGGCACTTTTTACTGAAGGCGGAAGCGGAACCCAGGCATCTTCGCAAAGCTCAATTCCAAGGACGAAACCGCTTCCTTCAGCGTCACGGATAAGGATGTCTGTTCCAAAAGGAACGGCAGGATTTTTTTCTGAAAGCCATACTGTCTGAACTCCCCCTTCCGGCGCAGGAGAAAAATGGCGGGCTTCGTAAAATTCCGAATAGTTCGGAATGAATGTCTTCGGGACAAGGCAAAGGACTTTTCCCCTGAAAAGGACGGCACATACGTTGTAGATGGCGCCGGAAAAGGCAAACGGAAGTCCCACGCATACAAGAATGTCCAGGGAAGAAGTTTTCCGGGCAATATGCTCAAGGCTTTTCAAGGCTCCCGTCTGAAGGCTTTTCTGCAGAAAAAGATCTCCGCAGGTGTAGCCGGTTATGGAAAGTTCCGGGAATACAGCAAGGGAAGCACCTTCTTCATAGGAAGAGCGCACCTCGTCAATAATTTTTTCAGCATTGAAATCACAGTCGCAGACTTTAAGAGCCGGACTGGCAGAAGAAACCTTAAAAAATCCGTAGTTCATGGGCTAATAATAGCACGTTCCCCAGGTTGTTTCCACCAGTCCGGAAAGATGAAAAATCAGTTCTTAAGCTGTCTGCCGTCCTGGAAGGCCTTTCCGACGATTTCACCCAGTTTCAGATAGTTGTGGTTCACAGGGTCGTAGGTAATAGGCTCAAGTTTTGCCGGATCAATTTTTCCGTCTGTAAGAACGTCTTCGTCGGCACATACATTAACAATGTCTCCTACCATATAGCCGGAATCTTCATCATAGCTTACAAGCCTGCACTCAAGGGCCATTGGAAGCTCATTGATTACAGGTGCGTCAACAATGTCGCTTTTTGAAACGGTGAATCCTGATTTCTGCATTTTTTCCGGATCCTTGTTTCCTGAGACAATTCCCACAAAGTCACATGCAACAACATGCTTTGCATCCGCCATGCTGACTGTGAATGCCTTGCGATCAAGAATATTCTTTACGGTCTTGTGCTCCGGGCTGAGGCAGATTCCAATCTGATTTGTATCATGAATTCCTCCCCAGGCAGCATTCATTGCGTCTACAGAGCCGTCTGAACCATATGTTGCGATTATAAGTACAGGCATCGGGTACATAAAAGTCTGTGTTCCAAAATTTACTTTCATAAAAATCT
>JAFPCT010000120.1 GCA_017390125.1 Treponema sp. | reverse complement strand
TTTTGCAATAACAAATAAAAGCTACTTTTCACATCAGAATTCTTTCTCTAATTCTGGGAGCACCTTTATCCACTGTTCGGACATTAATTTGTAACCTTCTGGATTAGGGTGAATTCCGTCGCGGCACATATATTTGCGGTAGTCCGGCTGATCCAGCATAAGGCGGCGCATATCTACAATCTGCACATTATTTTTTAAAGCGAGATCTACAAGATGAAGATTGTAGCGTTCATGTGAAAGATAAAGTTTATGCGGATTTCCGTTCACTTCGTTTAAGATGATTTCGCGGTCGTGACCTTCTGCAATGTGATCGAACCACCAGTCTGCAACCAGCGGAGGCATTGTCATGATTACAGGAGTAACTTTTGCATTGCGGCAGGAATCGATCATTTCCTGCATAAGCTGTTCAAACTCTGAAAGCGGAGTGCGCGGTTCATGAACCTGCCCCGGAGTTTCGCATACATCACTCCAGGAATAATCACAGTCGTTTCCGCCGCTCTCTAAAATCGCAAGATCACCGCAAACACCCTTTTCTATATCTTTTTTTAAGCGTCTCAAAGTTTTAGACGCAATAGAACCAAATACACTCTGATTATTCAGTTCAAATCCAAGAACTCGCTGAGCAAGATCAAGGCTTGTATCTTCGATTATGTCAAAAAGATGCCCCGAATCTGTTCCCGTTACGGCACCTTTAAGAATTGAGTCACCGTAAACACTGATTTTGTTTATTCCATTATTCATAGATTAAGACTCCTCCTGCATGGTTATAAACTGCCGATAGAACCTTTTGTACTTGGAACTGCACCATTACGACGAGGATCAATTTCTACAGCATCGCGGATTGCCCTGGCAGCAGCCTTGAAAAGACCTTCCATTTTGTGGTGATCGCTGCGGCCACGGAGAGTATCAAGATGCAGGTTGCATGCAACGCTGTTTACAAATGCCTGCCAGAAATCTTCAAAACAGTCTGTCTGAAAACTGGATTCCTTGCCGTTCTGACCAATAGAGACCAATGGAACACCTGTCAATTCTGCATTGCAAACAAGGAACGGACGACCGCCAAAATCAACGGCAGCACGGCACAAAGCCTCATCCATAGGGTAAAGGAAAGAACCCGTGCGGTAAATGCCTGCATAGTCGCCTAAAGCTTTTGCAAAACAAAGCCCCAAAACAATTCCTGTATCTTCTATTAGGTGGTGCTGGTCTACTTCCAGATCTCCCTTAAGTTCGCCAGAAAGATCAAAAAGTCCGTGCTTGCAGAAACTTTTCAGCATGTGATCAAAAAAACCAATAGGATTTTTTACATCGCACTTACCAGTTCCGTCTAAATTCAATGTAAGCGAAATCTGTGTTTCGCCGGTTTTTCTTTCAATAGTTGCAGTTCGCATAGGTAAATATTAGCACATAATGAAAAAGAGTAAAAGAATGAAGTTTACAGACCCCTCTGTTTCTTTTGTCTTATTTAATTACCTTTCTAAGCTCGTATTCCAGAATGTCTGTTGCTCCAAGACTGCGTAGTTTTGGGAGCAGAGTCGGAACTTCGCTCTTTTTAACGGCGATTTTTACAGCGTAGCCGTCGTCGCCGAACAAAGGAGAAACTGTCGGGCTCTTCATGGAAGGAATACCCTTAATCAAAGCGTCAAAGTTTGCCTTAGAAACGTTCATTTCAAGCATTACGCGGCTTCGCGCAGCAAGTACCGCTTCAAAAAGCATCTTAAGTTCCATAATTTTCTGCTTTTTAGCAGGATCAGCCATGGCAGCCTTAGATGCGTACATTCGAGTAGAAGATTCCATCAAAGTGTCTACA
>JAFPCT010000119.1 GCA_017390125.1 Treponema sp. | reverse complement strand
AACTGCAATCTTCAACAGAAAAGAAGAAGAAAATTCTTCTGAAGAACAGTTTGCTCTTGCTGCCTAGTCAGCGAGCACGGAACTTCTGAGGTGCTGTTCCTAACTTCAGGATGTTCTGACGCCAACAGGAACTTGATGTGCAACGCGTCTGACCGTTGCATGTGACATCCAGCCAGAATACGGAAAAGACGCTTGTCATGCTGCTACCTTTTCCCGACAATTACCTCGCATGACTAAACATGTAGGCGTACTTGGACTACACTTTCGGACGGGGGTTCAATTCCCCCCATCTCCACAATTCAAAGACTGAGTTGCATAAAACAGCAAGTCAGTCTTTTTTTTTATAGAAGAACTGAAAATGGATGACAACGAATATTACGCATTGATGAGAAAACAAAACCTGCACAGAATCACCGGAACTGCAAAAGCAAAACCCGGAGCCGCAGGCAGCTCAAAATACAAAAACTGGGAATCATTCCAAGGACGGGAAGATGCAGAAATGCTCGTAGAAAAAAAGGAAGCCGGAATTTCAAGCATTCCGGATGATGAATCCTAGAAAACGAATTCCGCAAGGCAGTCTGTTTCTCCGCCCTTTTTAAGGCCGTTTGGCGCCTGTCCAAGAATCCTGACTTTTATGCTGCTTCCCGGCACCACTTTTACAGATGAAGAATCGGCTTCTATGCTGCAGTGAAGGAAATTTTCTGTTACTGCGTGATAAACAGCTTTTCCTGCAGACCCTGCAAAAAGATAAGGGCGTCTTACAGTCTCAAGAACCGCATCAAACACTTTACCCCTGCACTTCTCTACGTACAACCTTTTGTTTTCGGCAGCCCAAGCCGAAAGCCTGGCCGCACGTTCTCCGCTCACAGACTGAGGAACCTTTGGTTTCATCGAATATGCAGGAGTTCCAGGCCGGGCACTGAAAGGAAATACATGAACCCATGCAAAACCACAGTCACGGCACAAGGCCATTGAAGCCTCAAAATCTTCTTCCGTCTCTCCAGGGAATCCGGTAATTATATCACAGGCAAGGAACGGATTATCCTTTACAGCCTTTATGCGGCTGCAGGCGTCAAGAACATCTTTTGCAGAATACCGCCTGAGCATTGCCTTCAGGACTGAATCACTGCCGCTTTGAACTGAAATATGAAAATGAGGTCTTACCCGGGGATTTTTTATTACCTCACAGAAGTAATCGTCAACAACTTCCGGATACAGGCTGGAAATCCTCATTGCAATTTTTTTTGTATTATCAAGGCACAGCTTAAGAAGATGGGAAAAATCAAGAAATTCCTCACCGTATTTTCCGCGGTACTGACCTATATTCACTGTAGTGAATACTACTTCCGCCTGTCCGGCGTTTTCAAGCTGAACGACGCGGTCAATGACAGTCTGCACGTCAAGGGAAACGGAATGGCCCCGGGCGGCGTTAATGGTACAGTAGGAGCATCTGTTGTTGCAGCCGTCCTGAATTTTTATTGAAGATCGGGAATGAGCAAGGAAAGAATCTGTAGAGAGGGCAAAAGCGTTTTCACTTATGCCCTGCTTTCCGTCATTACGCAGAAAAAGGGTTGAATTTAATTCTTTTGCAAATGACTCTGCGTTAAAATCAGAACCTTTTTTTATCAACAGGGCGGGAATGAATGAAAGGCGGCTTTTTATCTGGCCTGGAAGACAGGCAATACGGCTGCTCATTCCAAGAATAAATTCCGGGGAAAGCTGGGCGTAACAGCCTGTTACAACAACTGCTGCATTCGGACATTTTTCCAGTACAAGACGTATGATACGGCGGTCTTTTTGCTCAGCTTTCTGGGTTACAGCACAAGTATTTATAACACACAGTACAGTAGATTCATCTGCAGGGCTTTTTGCTGTCAGCGGCTCAAGCAGGACTTCAAAACCGCTGTCGGTAAATTTCTTTGCAGCACTTTCACTTTCAATCTGATTAAGCCTGCATCCTGTAGTTTCAAAACGTATATTCAATTTTTTCTCAAATATTAAAGGAGTTACTGAAGTTTTGCAGAAACTCTGGTTCTTCCCCGTTCTGCATCAACAGAAGATGAATTCAAGCGGAGAGCCTCATCATATGCCTCAACAGATTCATAATAATTTCCGGCCATCTCACGGGCATACCCAAGGCGCACCCACCATTTTTCAAGGAGCGGCTCCTTTCTTACAGCTGCAGAAAGAGCAATGTCCGCATGCTGATAGCGGGCCTGCCGGATGTAAATTTCACCCATGAAATAGTAGGCCGTACCAACGCGGCTTCCGCTTTCAGGAGCATTCGCAACATATTTCTGGAACTGTTCCATGGCACCGTTGTTTTTTCCAAGATAGTAACGGGCTTCCCCAAGAAGTTCTGTAAGACGCAGGTCATAAGGGCTTACGGTCAGACCGGCAAGAGCGCGCTGCTCTGCTTCCGAATACTGACGGTTTCGTACAAGGGCCCAGCACATTACAACATAAGATTCCACCCGTTTAGGATTTTCCTGAATTTCCTGCTCACATACAGCAACAGCTTCCGGATAACGGCCGTTGTTGTAAAGCACAAGTGCATCCTGCTTAAGGACACTCTGGGCAAAAGAAGAAAAGACAGACAAAGAAATCAAAGATAAAGCAACAAAATTTTTTTTAAAGCTTGCAGTCATATCAGTTTTCCCTAATCATTGTACATCTTCCGGCAAAAGAACTGCCAGGTTCAAGCACAACTTTTTTTGATGAAATGTCACCGTCTACAGTTCCGCTGGAAGTAATGAAAATCAAATCCTTTGCATTCACATTACCGTGAACCACACCTTTTATAAGAACTCTTGCGGCATTAATGTCAGCATTAACTTCCGCCTGAGAATCAATAACAAGGTCACTGGTGGCATCAATTTTTCCATTTACGTTGCATCGAATCATGAATGGCTTTACAAATTTTATATTTCCAGTAAATTTGATGCCTGGTTCCATAACTGTATCAAAAGCTTCGTCTTCAAGGTCAAAAAAATCAGACTCTTTTACATCAAACATACTTTCATTTTACCCTATTACTCAAATGTAAGTCAATTTCTATTACATGAGAAGGATAACATTTACAGGTGATTTGATTGAACAATAATATTCTAACTTATATAATGAAGTAAGTTTTCAGCACTGACGCTGTCCATATAACATGAAACTGAGACGTTTTCTTATTCCGACATTCCTTTTCATCCTCTCTTTTTATGCCGCGGCACAGGAACTTCCCCCAGAAGGCATGAAGCCCGGGAAAAGGAATCCTCTTTTCGCAGACAAGGAAACTGCCGTATACACAAACATCGGACTTTCAGGAGGATATTCTTCAGATCAGGAACGCTCCTCTCCCCAGGCAAAACTCAAGATAGACATAGCAGAAGGTGTCTTTGCAAAATTTTCACTGGCTTCATCACTTGCGGTTTCCATTTCCAACTATGCGGACGACGGAATGAAGAAGCTTTCCCTTTCACTGCCGAACTTCAATTTCGGCTACTACATCTGGAATTTCATGGTTTATGCAGGCGGCGGCTTCTACCAGTGCTGGTACTTCAAGGAAGAGACCACGAATTTCATACGCACAACAGAAATAGTCCACTCCTATGGTTATGAGCTGAATGCAGGATTGGACTATTCGATAAACGACTACATATCAGTATTCTTTGAATACTCTTTTACCCCTCACCGATGGATTCTGACTACGAACACGGAAACCCAGTGGCTCTATCCAAGCGATTTCAATATAGGAGTGAACTTTGCGATTCCTTGGAAAATCTGACGCTTCTGAAAAGCATTTCATATCTTTCAGACACTTTTTATTGATTCTCTCTGCATTTTCTTCCCTGATACTTTTTTCATGCGATATGGGAAGCACCAGCATTACCTACGGAAACAACTTCAAGGCAAGCGCAAAGCTGGAGACAGAATACATAAACGGCAAGGAAGGTGCTGTAGTTTTCTACGACAAGATTCCTTCATGGCTCATAGTACCTTCTCAGATTATGGGGTACGACGTCATCCGCGTAAAACTTGCTGACGTCTCAAACATTGCAGAACTTACTTACATCACGCTGCCGGACACCGTTATGGTCGTAGACACCTTCAGCGGAGCAATACTTCTTGAGACAATAAAACTTCCGAAAAGCATGGTAATCTGTCCTATGTTTACAGGCTGCGTCATGCTCAAGTCAATCACCATTCCGGACAGCATAACGATCATCCAGGACCTTGCATTCACGTTGTGCACTTCCCTTGAGTCCGTTGATTTCGGCAAGGGCGTTCATACAATAAAAAACGGTGCATTTACCGGCTGCACGGCATTGAAAACCCTTACAATCCCTGACAACATTAAATCAATAGAAAGCTCAGCCTTTGAAGACTGTTCCGGAATTACCTCACTCAATATAGGAAACGGGCTTACCTACATAAATCCATCCGCTTTCGAAGACTGCTCCGGCATCACAAGCCTGGTAATCGGAGAAAATATGGCAAACATAGGGGAAACTGCATTTGAACAGTCCGCTTCAATACGAACCATAATGCTGAAGGCAAAGACACCGCCTGCAGTAGACAAATCATCGTTCAAATACAAGGAAATTACTTCCTCTGAGAACAGCGAGACAAAGGATTTCTATTACGACATTACCCTGAATGTTCCTCAGGCTTCGCTTACTGCGTACCAGAATCACAAAATATGGGGAAAATTCAAGACCATTACAGGTTTCTGAACCAGTCTTTACGGTTAAATGTCAGTGAACGACAAAACTGTACTTGAAATATCCGTTCTCACCTTTTTCAAGCATACCTGCAAAATGATTTTCTTCAGTAAAAATTGCGGCAAACTGCTCCTCCACTTCAAAAGGAGAAACAGAAAACCATGAGCTGTGAAGTTTTGCTCCGTTTTTAAAAAGAGCAAGCGCCTCGTTCTTTATTACCAAATTTCTGAAACCGCAGAGGGCTGCAATTTCCTGACTCATTTCAACTGACTTTTGAACAGTTTCTGCCTGCAAAGAAAGCTCTTCCTCTGAAAACGGTACCTTTTCTTTTTTTATTTTACCGTCTTTTTTTTGAATCTTTTCAAGCGACATCTGTTTTTCTTTCTGAAGAGTATATTCAGCGTCTTTAAAAGCATTTTCAATAGTAAACTCAGAAAGCCTGGCAGAGCCCGCTGCGTCCTCAAGCTTAAAATTCCCGACCTGAGTTCGCCTCAAGCCAACCAAATAACCAGCACTTCCGCAGTACAGGGCAATATCCCGGGCAAGGGAGCGTATATACGTTCCTTTTGAGACGCTGAAAGACACTCTGGCGCTTTCCACATATTTTTCGCCGTCCTGCGTTTCCGAAAGCCGGACTTCCAGCAGTTTAGAAGAAAAAACAGTTACAGGCCGAGAGGGAATGTCAACAGTTTTTCCGCTTCTTGCGGCATCACTTGCCCTCTGTCCGTTTACATGAAGGGCACTGAACAAAGGCGGTTTCTGCATAATCTGACCGGTAAAGGCCGAAAGTCCTTCATTCAATTCTTCAAGAGTTGGAAGAGGAGCCGTCCTGACGACATTACCAGTGCATTCAAGGGTGTCAGTTTCCTCGCCAAATTTAATTACGGCTTCATATGTTTTGTTGAATTCTGTAATCCGGCCCGCAAGACGGGTAAGGGATCCGCAGCACACCACAAGAAGACCGCTTGCAAAGCTGTCCAGTGTGCCGGTATGCCCTACTTTATGAGTTTGAAAAGCATGTTTGATTGTGAATAGAGAAGAAAAACTTGTAATGGCAGGAGGTTTTGCGAACAAAACTATCCTGTCATTTGATACGGAAAAATTGCCCATGAGAACTATTCTTCTTCCGTACCAGCCTCTGAAGATGTTTCCAAAGACTTGGATTCTTCCTCAAGGGCATTAAGTTTTTGAATCATGCGGAATCCGTCCTTCATTCCTGAATCAACTACGAAAGTGAATTTAGGAAATTTTCGGATGCGGAGTTTCTTTGCGATTGAAGACTGAATGAAGCCGGCGGCATTATTCAGTCCGTCAACGCCCTTTTCCAGCATTGCGTCACTTGCAAAACTGGAAACATATATTTTTGCGTAGCTCAAATCCTGACTTACTTCAACTCTGTTTATCGAAAGGAAAGGAGCGAGCTCTGTCCTTGCGGCTGCACCCCCTTTTCTTCCGGTAACCCGCGGATCACGAATTTCACCGCGGAGAATCAGATTTGAAATTTCATCACGAAGCAGAACGTTCAGGCGTTCCATCCGGTACTGACCCATTATTCAGCATCTCCCGGAAACATAGTTCCCCTGTCCTTCTGCTTTGCAGCTTTTTTTGCTTTTGCAGCAGCCTTTGCCTTTCTTTCGTTTTCAGCGCGGTCATCATGGAGCTCGTCACCGAGTTTTCGTGCAACTTCAATGTATTCGAACACTTCCATTGTATCTCCGATCTGAATGTCCTGCCAGTTTTCAAGGCTCAAACCACATTCAAATCCGGCTGCAACTTCCTTCGCGTCGTCCTTGAAACGCTTGAGGGAAGCAATCTTGCCTGTGAATTTAACTACACCATCGCGAACAAGGTTTACGAGGCCGTTGCGCTTAACAATACCGTCTGTAACGTAACATCCGGCAATAGTACCAACTTTCGGAACCTTGAATGTGTCTCGAACTTCCACGCTTCCGATAACCTGTTCCTTTGTATCCGGAGCAAGCATACCTTCCATAGCAGCCTGGATTTCCTCAACACACTTGTAGATGATGTTGTATTTTCTGATGTCGACCTTTTCTGTATCGGCAAGGAGTTTTGCCTTCGGAGTAGGACGAACATTGAATCCGATGATGATTGCATTTGAGTCTGCAGCAGCAAGCGTAACGTCAGATTCGTTGATTGCACCGGCTGAGCTGTGGATTACGTTCAAGCGGATGTCTTTTGTAGAAAGTTTCTCAAGACTTGTCTTGAGAGCTTCCGCAGAACCCTGAAGGTCAGCTTTGATGATAACCTTGAGTTCCTTAACTTCGCTTGCAGCAATATCAGAGTAAAGAGACTCAAGTGTTGTCTTCTTAACGGCTTTGGCAGCTTCAAAGCGCTTCAATTCCTGACGCTTTGTCGCAATTGCCCTTGCTTCCTTGTCATCCTCTGTAACCTGGAACGGATCACCGGCATTCGGCATCTCTTCCATACCGAGAACTTCTACAGGAATGGAAGGACCTGCTTCCTGAATGCGCTTTCCGCGGTCATCAAACATGGCACGAACGCGGCCTGAATATATTCCGGCAACAAACGGATCACCCTGCTTCAATGTACCGCGCTGAACGATAACTGTTGAGACAACACCACGTCCCTGGTCAATGCGGCTTTCAAGAATCTTACCTTCTGCACGGCAATCATAAGTTGCCTTAAGCTCAAGCATTTCAGCCTGAAGAAGGATGGCGTCAAGAAGGTCATCAATACCCATTCTCTGCTTTGCAGAAATATTAACGTACTGAGTGTCTCCACCCCATTCTTCCGGTGTAAGTCCATGCTCAGAAAGCTGAGTCTTTACACGGTCCGGATTTGCTTCCGGTTTATCAATCTTGTTCACAGCTACGATAATCGGAACCTTTGCATCCTTTGCATGGGCAATAGCTTCCAGAGTCTGAGGCATAACGCCGTCATCAGCCGCAACAACAAGAACAACGATATCTGTCACCTGAGCACCGCGGGCACGCATCATTGTAAATGCCTCATGTCCCGGTGTATCAAGGAATGTAATCTTACCCTTTTCTGTCGTAACAGAATAAGCACCAATGGACTGTGTAATTCCACCGGCTTCTCCTTCTGCAACATGTGCATTACGGATTGCATCAAGAGTTTTTGTCTTACCATGGTCAACGTGACCCATTACAGTAACAATCGGCGGACGAGGCATCATATTTTCCTCAATATCCTCATCACCCTTGATTACTGTCTCATCATAGAGGGAAACAACCTTTACTTCACAACCGTATTCACCGGCAAGAAGTTCTGCTGTCTCACGGTCAATCGACTGGTTGATTGTAACCATCTGACCATAGCTTGAGAACAATTTTCCGATAATTTCAGAAGCCTTGAGATTCATCTTCTTAGCAAGGTCAGAAATTGAAACTGTTT
>JAFPCT010000118.1 GCA_017390125.1 Treponema sp. | reverse complement strand
GGGTTCATTTCATCAGCAGGAATAGTTCTTGGAGCAAAGACAGTCCTGTCGGAAATCTGTCCTACTTCAAAATCTTCCAGACGGAAAGAGGAAATAGTCTGGGTCATGGACATATCAAAAATATTGATGCCCGTTACAGCAAGAAATCCCAGAACACAAAGAATGATGACCGGATAATGTTCCTTGACGCAGGCAACAATATCCCCGAAAAAAGCAGTAACTGCATTTTTGTTTTCACTAGAGTTCAGCTTGTTCATTTTCATATGCCTTCACAATTTTTTTGACCAGCGGATTTCTCACGACATCTTCTGCCGTAAGCTTTATCATTCCAATCTCGTCAATATCTTTTAAAAGTTCCGTTGCATGAATCAGTCCTGAAGGAACTTTTTTTGGTAAATCTATCTGTGTAATGTCTCCTGTTATAAAAACCTTTGAATTTTCACCCATACGCGTAAGAAACATCTTCATCTGTTCCTTTGTGGTGTTCTGGGCTTCATCAAGGATTACAACTGCATTATTCAGCGTTCTTCCCCTCATATAGGCAAGAGGCGCGATTTCTATTATTTCCGATTCTATCAGCCGTTTGACCGTTTCCTTCGGAAGAATCATTTCCATTGAATCGTACAAGGGCCGGAGATAAGGATTTATCTTGTCCTCAAGGTCACCTGGAAGAAAGCCCAGGCTTTCCCCCGCCTCCACTACAGGCCGGGTAAGAATCAGACGGCTTACCTTATGCATCAGGACAAGGCGAAGCGCCTCTGCCACAGCAATGAAAGTTTTTCCGCTTCCAGCCGCACCGAAACAGAACACCATGTCACAGTCGCGGAGAGCCTGTATGTAATCCGCCTGATGCTGGGTATGAGGAAAAACCTTCCGCAATGCTCCCGGCACAAGAATGGAAACAGAATCCATATCCGCAGATTTCTTTATGTTGAGGACGGATGTTATTATGTCTATGGTATTTTTTGTGCCGTCCTGCAGCTCATCAGTGATGCGGTCGATTATGTAGCGGAATTTTTCCCTGAGACCAAAATCGTCTGTATCCACGGAAAGCTCATTTCCTCTGGTAAAGACCGGAAGCCCCAGATGTTCTTCGATGAGTTTTAAATTAACATCATTTGTTCCGCAGATGCAGGAAAGGAGTTCCGCGTCAGGAACAACAATAGTATATTCTGATTCCACGTTCATTAATTGTAATCAAATATAGCGTATTTCGCAACATTTGGCGACAGTTATTTGGCCATTTTGCACCCTTTACTTAAGCTGCCATTCACCGTATTTGTCCACGATTTCCGTCTTCATTGCGCTTACAGGACGCCATACAATTGAAATCGTTATATAAGGATTAAAGTCATAGCTTTTGACCCCGTCCTCAGTAATCAGCCTAGGCTCAATCTTGAACGTAGCATTGAAATCCCAGTCGTGAAGTTCATGAGTAAGGGTAAGGTTCAGGCTCTTGAGCTTGAATCCGGATGACTCCCTGAGGCTGTCATCATCAAAGCGGAAGGAATTAGCAAGGTCCTTGAACACATTCGTTTCTCCGCTGAGTCCAAGTTTGTTTCCGAAATAACGGTAGATAACAGAGTTCTTTACGCTGGCAGAAAAGCTCATTGTAAAGAATTCATGAATTTTCAATGAAAGGCTTGGGGCAAAGGTAAAATAACTTTCCGTCGGCTTGAGCAGGTTCGCAACGATGCTGGTGTTTATTCCTGCGCCCAGGTTAATCCGGTTTTTCCATGCATAAAGGGTTTTTGTTCCCGGCGCATAGGAAAGGGAAAGGTTGTAGGGAAGGAATTCCTGATATGAACGCTGATGCCATCCGGAAGTGGTTACAGCATTTCCTTCATCGTCCTTCGCGCCGTTTTTAACGTCTTCATCTGAGAAGAAGTCATAGCCCTTGGTATAAGACATCTGATATGAAGCCGTAAAACCATACCAGCTGAAAGAAAATTTCAGAGAATCATGGTTCTCGTCCTCAAGGTTATAGTTGTAGCTTGCAGAAGCAGACATGGTATTACCAAGAACTTTTCCTGAGACCGAAAGGCTCTGCTTGAGGGGCTGCTTTTCCCAGTCGTCTTCTTCTGTTGTGGTGCCGTCATCTTTTGTCTTTGTGGAAGTCACTTTCTTTACGCCGGTTTCAATCTGATATGTAGTGAGAGGAAAACCGAGCTTCAAGGTTCCGTAGTAGCTTTCATCCAGAGGTTTCAAGGTTGTCGTAAG
>JAFPCT010000117.1 GCA_017390125.1 Treponema sp. | reverse complement strand
ATTCAGCCTTATAACTCAGGTTGCCGGAAGAGCCGGACGCTTTTTTCCGGACGGAAAAGTCCTTGTGCAGACGTACAATCCTTTCCGTGAGCCGGTGCTTTTTGCATGCAAGGGCGAGACAAAGGAATTTTACTCTTATGAGCTGAACCAGCGCAAGCTTCTCGGTTTTCCGCCATTCAGCAGGATGGTCCGGCTGGTGTTCAGGAGCGCGAAACAGGATCAGGCCGCGGCAAGCGCAGAACAGGCGGCAGAAATACTCAGGGAACTGGTCGGAAAAAACGGAGAGACAATCGGACCTGCAGAATGCCCTCTTTTAAAGATTTCAATGAATTTCCGATACCAGATTCTGCTGAAAGGTCAGAACATAGGAGCTCTGCAGGAAGCGGCAGAAAAACTCCTCTACAACTACACACACCCTCAGACAGTCTATATCGAATGTGACGTAGATCCAGTCTCTCTTATGTAATTTTTCAAACTTTTTTTGTTGATAAATTCCACCTTGTGAATTATATTTTATAATATCTAAACACAAAGAGGTGACAAATGAGTAAGTACACTGGAACTCAGACAGAAAAAAATCTTCAGGCTGCATTCGCCGGAGAAAGTCAGGCAAGAAATAAATACACATACTTTGCTTCTATTGCAAAAAAAGAAGGTTTTGAGCAGATTTCGGAAATTTTCCTTCACACTGCTGACAACGAAAAAGAGCACGCAAAACTGTGGCTCAAAGAACTTGAGGGAATCGGCGACACAAAGCAGAACCTTGCGGCTGCCGCAGACGGTGAAAACTATGAATGGACTGACATGTACGAAAATTTTGCAAAAACAGCTGAAGAAGAAGGATTCAAGGCTCTGGCTGCAAAATTCCGTGCTGTAGGACAGATTGAAAAGCGTCATGAAGAACGCTACAGACAGCTTCTCAAGAACGTTGAGACTGCACAGGTATTTGAAAAATCAAGCGTAAAAGTATGGGAATGCCGCAACTGCGGTCACATTGTTGTAGGAACACGGGCTCCTGCAGCATGCCCGGTATGCGCACACCCGCAGAGCTTCTTCCAGGTAACTGACGTAAGTTTTGAATAAAAGACAGGTCAGGCAGAAGCCTACTTGTGAACACGCTTTCCGTCAAAATTAATTTTGTACAGGAAAAGCCCTGAAGCAGGTGCAGTCGCGCCTGCTTTTTTTCTGTCCTTTGACTCCAGGATTTTCTGCATTGAGTCCAAAGGGGCACCGGTTCTGTCAAGATTCACAAGGGTTCCGGTAATTGTCCGCACCATTTTCCACAGGAAAGCGTTCGCTTCTATTTCGAAAACAACCATCTCCTTTCCGTCCGGAAAAATATTCTGAGTAAAAAAATGAGCGTTGTTTATAAAGCGGAACGTAGAGAGACTTTCATCCCCGCTTGCTGCAAAACTGGCGCAATCCAGCTCCCCCCGCAGACATGAGGCAAGGGCATTCAGCCGGTCCAGGTCAGGAGAATAATTCACTGCCCAGGCATATCTGGTCTGACTTGCCTGAATTTTTTCAGGACAGATAAAATAGCGGTATACCCTGCTGGTCGCACTGAACCTGGCGTTGAATTCTTCTGGAACTTCCTTTGCCTCAATAATCCTTATGTCCTGTGGAAGAAAAGAATTCAAGGCAAGTGGATATTTTTCTACAGGGATAGAATCAATTGGAGAAAGAAAATTTGCGGCCTGCCCCATTGCATGAACGCCACTGTCAGTACGACCGGAACCATACAGAACTACAGGAACCTTATGTATCTTTTCAAGAGCCTTCTCTACTTCCCCCTGAACGGTTCTGCGGACGTTCTTCAAGCCGGCTTCGTCCTGACGCTGCCAGCCGCAAAAATCTGTTCCGTCGTATGAAATCGTAAGTAAAATATTCCGCACTTGAAAATCCTAAAATTCGTCGTCGTTAACTTCTTTTGAGAGCTTGTCGTAAAGGTCACGGGCCTTCTCAAGAAGCGGACCCGGCTTGTTTTTTGAGGATTTCCCCAAACCGAAAATGCGGGCAATGGCCGTTTTGGATTCACTGAGTTTTTTAAGTCTGAGCTGAAGGTCGTCTTTCTGACCGT
>JAFPCT010000116.1 GCA_017390125.1 Treponema sp. | reverse complement strand
TTATGACAGCATGACGTGACCCGGCTTTTTATGCCGGGTCTTTTTTTTATTTCTTCTCCGCTGTATATTAAGTTCATGAAAGTAATTCTTGCCGATGTTCTGGGCTATTGTTTTGGCGTTCGCCGTGCAGTTGACACAGCCCTTTTGACCCTTGAAAAAAATGCAGGATGCCCCGTTTATTCACTGGGACCTTTGATTCATAATCAGAGCGCACTTGAAATGCTTGGCCAAAAAGGTCTGGATGTTTTGAATGAAAATGAGATTGACGGAATTGAGCCTGAGAGCTGCGTTATTATTCGTGCCCACGGGGTTCCTCCTGAAACTCTTTCTGAACTTGAGGAAAAGGGCTGTCAGGTGGTTAACGCAACTTGTCCTAAAGTTGTTGCCAGTCAGAAAAATGCCGCAAGATACGCTTCTATGGGATATACTGTGATTCTTGCCGGAGACCGTAATCACGGGGAAGTGGTGGGAATCGCCGGCTATGCAGGGAAAAAGTTCATTCTTGTTGAAAACTGCGCAGAGGCTGAGAAAGTCCCTTCGTTTCCGGATGATGAAAATGCAGTGCTTTTAAGCCAGACTACTTTCAGCCGCGAGGAATTCAATGGAATTGCCGGAATACTTTCCGGAAAGATAAAGAACCTTAAGGTTATGGACACAATTTGTTCTGCCACAAAGGAGCGGCAGGATGCCCTTGAACGGCTGTGCCCGAATGCCGACGGAATTCTTGTTGTCGGCGGGAAAAATTCGGCAAACACCAAGCGTCTTCTGCAGATAGCAGAAAACAACTGCGCAGCAGCGGCTTTGATTGAGACTGCAGAAGAAATTCCCGAGGCATTTTTTAAACTGGAGAAAGTGGGCATTACGGCTGGTGCCAGCACCCCTGATTTCGTGATTCAGGGTGTCGTGAAAAAGCTCAATTCTTGAAAAGAAAACTATCAGAATAAAATATATGGGTTATAATCAATAGAGGTGAGCTTTTGCTGAAAACTTATGCATTTGAACTCTTTTGATTATTACGGCTACGACAGCGATACTTAACATCGATTCACGCAAGCATGGCTGTCCTCCTTTCTTATGGAAGCCGGGATGGTATACTCCTGCCCGCAATTCTTCGATGGATTATGTTGCTCTTACCGGAAAATTCTCAAAGGACGGCGTTCTGAATAGGCTGTGGATTTCTGTTTTTGAAAAATCTCAATATTGAAAGAGATAGCTTAATCCTATATAATTATCTAATTATGACTAGATGTTTTGCAATGTTAAAGCCGGGCGTAGTAAATCGCCGGATTGTTGGTGAAGTTATCAACCGACTTGAAAGAAAAGGGTTGAGACTTGTTGGTTTGAAGATGATGCAGATTACTCCAGAGCTTGCATCGAATCATTATGCTGAGCATGAAGGAAAATCATTCTTTAATGATCTTTGCAGTTACATTACTTCTGCTCCTGTTGTTGCAATGGTTTGGGAAGGCGACAACTGTGTTACTCTTGTAAGAAAAATTGTCGGAGCTACAAATCCTGCAGACGCAATGCCGGGAACTATCCGCGGTGATTTCTGCGCTCATACGAACTACAATGTAATTCATGCTTCAGACAGCGATGAAAGTGCTAAGCGTGAGATCGGTCTTTTCTTTAAAGACGAAGAAATTTTCGACTGGGACGACAGCCTTAAAAACTGGATATAATATATAAAAGAAGGTGTAATGATGAAATCTAAGTCAATCGGTGTTCTTGGTGGCGGTGCCTGGGGTACAGGACTCGCACAGGCTCTTGCAAATGGCGGACATAAAGTTCAGATGTGGGCGCTTGAACCAGAGGTAAAAGATTCCGTTAATAACGAACATGAAAACAAGAGATATTTACCGGGATACAAGCTTTCCCCGAATCTTACTGTTTCAAATGATATTATCGAAGTTGCTGCTGACAAGGAATTTATCATTGTTGCTTCGCCTTCTTTGTATCTTGCAAGTACAATCAGGCAGATTACAGGAGTTCCGAACGTAGCTGACGGTACTTCTGTTTTTGCTGCCCTGACAAAGGGTTTTGTACCTGGAAAGGACGGTCCTAAGCTTGTACTTGAAACAATTGAAAATACTCTGCCTGGAATTTATAAGGGAAATACTGTATATGTCGCAGGTCCTAGCCATGCAGAGGAAGTTGCAATGGGAAAACTTACGGGACTTATTGCCGCTTCAGAAAATCCTAAGAATTCCATCAAGGTTCGTGAGCTTCTCCGCGTTCCTGGATTGTTCTGCTACTCAAGCTTTGATGTTATTGGCGTTCAGATTTGTTCTGCTGCCAAGAACGTAATTGCTGTTGTATACGGAGCTCTTGATGCTGTTGCCGAACATTCAAAGATTTTCGGTGACAACACAGAATCGCTGCTTCTTGCCGCTGGTCTGAACGAAATTCAGACTCTTGGAATGGCAATGGGCGCAACTCACGCAGAAACATTCACTTCTATTGCCGGTGTAGGTGACCTTGACGTAACCTGTAAGAGTAAATTCGGCCGCAACAGACGTTTCGGTCAGGATATGATTAAAACCGACATTCTTTCAAAATTTTCAAACCTTGATGATTTGATTGCAAATATCGGAAAAGTCGGCTATCTCCCTGAAGGTGCAGTAGCCTGCAAATATATCCACGAGATTTCAGAAAGCAAGGGATTGCGTCTTACAATCTGTAACGGATTGTACAGAATCCTTAACAAGGAAATCAGTCCTCTTGAATTCCTGGACGAACTTATGGATATGGGAAAGAGTATAAATGCTTGAGAAAATAACAGGAACATTCAGTAATATTGTCCGCTCGTTGAGCGGCAAATCTACTATAACCGAAAAAAACATAGAAGAAACTGTTGAGCAGATTAAGATGGCTCTCCTTGAGGCCGACGTAAACCTTCGTGTTGTACGCCGTTTTGTTAATTCTACTATCGAGGAAGCCAAGGGTGAAAAGGTTCTTAAAGCCGTTGATCCCGGACAGCAGTTCGTAAAAATCATTTATGACAAAATCGTTGCCATGCTTGGTGACGAAAACAAAACTTCTCTTGCCTTGAGGGGTCCGGATGTTACAACTGTAATCCTTATGCTGGGTCTCCAGGGTGCCGGAAAAACTACTGCCGCACATAAACTTGCCGCAAGGCTCAAGAAAGAAGGCCGCCGTCCGATTATGGCTGCCTGTGACCTGGTACGCCCTGCTGCCGTTGAGCAGCTTTCTGTTCTGGGTGAAAAAATTGGTGTGCCTGTGTTCAAGGAAAATTCCAAGGATGCAGTGAAGAATGCCGAAGAAGCCCTGAATTATGCAAGAAAAAATCAGTATGACACTTTGATTATCGATACTGCCGGACGACTTCAGATTGATGAAGACATGATGGCAGAGCTTGTAAAGATTAAGAAATGCGTGACTCCTGATGAAGTGCTGCTTGTTGCCGATGCAATGACCGGTCAGAATGCGGTTGATATTGCGAAGACTTTTGACGAGCAGATTGGTCTTACAGGCGTCATTCTTACTAAGTTCGATTCTGATGCCCGTGGTGGTGCGGCACTTTCTTTGAAAACCATTACCGGAAAGCCAATCCTTTACATCGGTACTGGTGAGAAGACAGAGGATTTTGAGCCGTTCCATGCTGAGCGAATTGCAAGCCGAATCCTTGGCATGGGTGACGTTGTTTCCCTTGTTGAGAAAGCCCAGGAAACTGTAGACGCAGAAGAAGCCGAGCGGCTTCAGAAGCGAATGATGAAAAATGAGTTCACTCTGGATGACATGCTTTCCCAGTTCCAGCAGGTTAAAAAAATGGGCTCAATGCAGTCCCTTGTTGACATGATTCCTGGAATGGCAAATCAGAATGTTGATTTGAGCGGAATGAAACGTCAGGAAGCAATAATTCAGTCAATGACCAAAAAAGAAAGAGCAAATCATTTGATCATCGGTCCTAGCCGCCGCCGTCGTATTGCAGCCGGAAGCGGAACTTCTGTTGCGGAAGTAAACAAGCTTATCAAGCAGTTTGAAAAGACAAAGCTTACGATGAAGAAACTTACCCGCAACAAGGGGCTCCAGAACCGCATGATGAGTCAGATGGGGTTTGATCCAAGCGCCCTTCAGGGAATGGATATGAGCAAGCTTCAGGACATGGCAAAGATGTTCAAGAGGTAGACATTGATGAAAAAAAGAGGTTTGATGACATACATCAAACCTCTTTTTTTTAGTTTTCTATTATTATGACGGAAGTTTTTCGTCCGTCCTCAGTGTAGGCTTTGTTCGGATTCGTCCTGTCGGTTATCGCATTCATGCCTATGTAGTAGTTGTAATAATATTTTCCCTTTGGCAGCGGAAGATCCAGCTCATAAAAGCCGGGTTTTGTTTCTTCCAGCTCATAAATCCAGCTGTCCCAGTTCGTAAAGGTGCCTCCCAGCCGGACTGTTTCTCCTGGTTTTCCGTTGTAGATGAACTTTGTGCCGCTTGCCGGATTTGTATTTGTAACTACAGGCAGCGTGCTTCCAATGTTTACTCTGGAAAGCGTTATTCCGGAAGTGCTGTCGTACACCCGGTCCGGGTTGCAGGGATCGTATGTCCACAAGCCGTCTATGATCAGCCTGTATTGAATTTCTGTAAGGTCTTTCGGGCGGCGCAGTATGTGGAACATGATTGAGCAGGTAATGTTTCCGTCAATGTCCCGTACGTTATGTTTCTGAAAGGCATGAATTCTTGAATAGTCTTCAAAATCAAAAACTATGCCTGTAAAACGGGCGTCAGCCTTTGCAGTAAAAATTATGTATTTGTCCGTCACCATAGGCTCACTCACGTCTGTCAGCCTTGTCATGAAGTTTGCAAGCTCATAGGATTCTATTTCATCCTGTTCCGGC
>JAFPCT010000115.1 GCA_017390125.1 Treponema sp. | reverse complement strand
TTTCATTTTTATCTAAAATTTTGAATTGCAGCGGAGAATTCAATGAAAATTTGGAGCAAATTTCAGTCATAAAGACAGCCTGTATGGACTTTTCAAAAAAATCTGGGTAAAATTTACCCAGCAGCTAAATTCAAATGTTAAATCGGGTCATTTTCACCCACTCAGAGTCAAAAAAACTCATCAGAGCTCATTTTTTTGTTGACGATTTGCAGTGAATTTTATTACATTTAAAGAAAATGAAAAGAATTTTATTTAAGGAGCGTATATAAAATGAAATTAAAACCATTGGCAGACAGAGTTCTTGTAAAAAATGACAAAGCAGAAACAAAAACAGCAAGCGGAATCATCATTCCTGAAGCCGCACAGGAAAAAACACAGACTGCTACAGTTATTGCAGTAGGACCTGGAACCGATGACGAAAAAATTACCGTTAATGTTGGTGACAGCATCATGTACGACAAATATGCCGGAACTCAGGTAAAAATCGACGGAGAAGACCACCTGATTTTGAGAATGTCAGACATCATCGCAGTAATTGAAAAATAATTTCAACTGGCTATAAAAAATCCGGCACTGCTGCCGGATTTTTTTTATTTTCCGTTTATTTTAGCAAGAAGAAGTCTGGCCTCGGAGTTCCGCCTGTCAAGGCTGAGCGCATATTCAGCACAACGCCTTGCATTCTTCAAATCGTCATCCTTAAAGTAAATGAGCGCCATTCGGTACATGGCAAGAGACTTGATATAAAAGTCAGAGCTTCTTCCGTTGGTCTTTCCATACAACGAAAGAGCCTCGTTTTTCAATCCAAGGGAATTGTAAATCAATGCAAGATTCATGCAGGAACTGTCCGAAGCGGTAACAGAAAGTGCCGAATCAACGGAAGGATTACCGTTTTCAAAAACAAGGGTCTCATAAAGGCACTTTGAGTCCTCTGCCCTCAGTGAGAGAGCTGCAAAATACGATGCAAGGGTCAGCTCCTTTTCGGAAAAATCATGAACCTTACGGACAACGTTCTGCCAGAATTTTTCATCAGAAACAATGTCATATTTTTTTGAGACATATTTGTAAAAAAGCGTCCAGGCATCTTCAATAAGTTTTGAAGAAAGAAAAAAATTTTCCGCATAACTTAAAAGAAGCTCGTCATAAACTGCAGGACTGAGCATATTCTCTTCAAGTATACGCCATATGTCAGCGGTTCTCTCCTTTTCCGTAAGCTGAACTTCAATTCTGTACCGGATGTCCTGGCGTACGATGTACAAGAGAGGATTTTTTATGCGCTTAAGGCTCTCATCAATTCTATATGTGGCATCACTGACAGGAATACGCACCCGGTTGTCATATTTTTCCATCTCCAGAGTTGCAAGACCCTGATCACGAAGCTCCAGCATTCCGTTGTCTTCCTTGCGCTCCTCATTTGATTTCATAGCAAAATCAGCATAGGCACACAATGCAGGAGTATAATCCGGCCAGGACTTTACGGCAAAAGAAAGATAATCCGCGCAATTGCGTTCCTCCATGTTGTCCGCGGCCCACTTTGCGCTGTTTACAAAGATAACAGGAAGCATCACGTCAGTTTCATAATTTTCCGGAAGAATCCAGCCGCCTTTGTAATCCTTTATTGAATCAAGGAATTTCTGGCGCACAGTCTCTGCCATTTCCGCATCGGAAAGGCCGGTGTAAGAATCTGCAAGAAGAGCAAAAACCTTTTCTGCAGAAACCCGTTTTAACGTACGTCCGCCGGCAACTTTCAGGAGTTTTTCTGCCGTATCACAATAGTTCACGGCATCAGCGAAACGGTTCGCGTCATAGGAAAGCATGCCCCAGAAATATGCGTCATCGGCGCCATAAACTTCATCAGGACAAAGGGAAACGGCTTTAGTATATTCTCCGTTGGAAAGATACATGAGGGCACAATTTCTGAGCCATGCATTGTCCTTTGTTCCCACATAGGCATCGTAATAAACGGTAAAGTATTCAGAGGACTCAAAAATACTACGCAGATCCCTGGATTCAGATTTTTTAAGGGTGTCCTGCATTACAATTTCTGAATAAATAGAACCGTACTCCGTACCCTGCAGAACCTTTCCGGCGCTCATGGCATCCGCAATGCGGTCATGTCGCAAAAGGAAATTTGCATATACGGCATTCAGCTCAAGATTTTCAGGATTTTTTTTTATTGCAGAAACCAGAACTTTCTCAGCTTTTTCGTAAAGCGCAATTCTGCAGTAGCGCCGGAAAATACCGATTTCCGACCAGGAACTGTAGGCATATTTTTCAATTTTTCCAAGTTCTCGTTCTGCATCTTTAAACTGATTCTGATTTATAAGCGCATCAATTTCATCAAGGGATGAAGTGAACGACAGACGCTCGGCGCTTTTTGAGCAGGAAATAAAAAAAGCCGGCAGAAGAAAACATAAGGACACAAAAATGCATACTATTTTCCTGCACGGCTTTTTCATAATGGTCTCACTTTTATGCAAGAGATTTTTTGATATTGTCAAGGATGGCATTCGCAAATTTATAAGATTCATCAATACCATATTCCTTTACAATTTCAACGGCCTCATCGATTATGATTACCGGATCAACTTCTTTCTGGAACATAAGGGAATAAACGCTCATTCTTATTACTGCAAGAGCAACCTTATTGATTCTGTCCAAAGTCCATTTTGGCGAAAGATGAGATTTTATAACTTCATCAATCTTATCGATGTTTTCTACAGTTCCTCTTACAAGGAGACGGGCAAATGTGAAAATTTCTTCCTTCTTCTCTACGGCAAGTGAATCAAAAAGAGTCATCTGCTTGTCTATAAGACAGAATTTTGCTTCCTCGTCCTGAGATTCACCCTCCTGAGCTTCAGCATCATCATGCTCAAGCCAGGAAAAAGAAAGAAGGTCATCAATTTTTACTCCGCCGACATCCCATGAATACAATGCCTGAAAAGCAAGGATTCTACCTATTCGTCGAGACATCTGAACCTCCCTACCAAGAAAGGAGTTTTGTTAAAGCGTCACCTGTCTTTTTGCGCTCAACATTTTCTTCTTTATCAAGTTCAACGGCAATTTCCTGAGCGGCAACAGTGAAATACTGCATTACTTTTTCCTGTCCAAGAGAACTGCGGATGTAATCGTAAACAGTAGTTGTTGAGTCAGGCTGCACGACATCGCTCAAACCAAGAAGTTTTGCGTCGTACTTTTTGATTACCATATAGAACTGGAAATGTGTGTCAAATTCAGAAACGTCAGAAATATAGTCCTTGTTGTTTCCAAAGAGGCTTATCAAATCTGAATAAGAAATACCAAGCTGCTGTGCGCTCATCTGATTCTTGTTGATAAGGATTTCGCCAGACTGGAAGCCTGAATTGTCTTTCTTTGATTCAACGATAATCTGGTTGGATGAAAGTTTCTTTTCCTTAAGTTTTGTATACAAGTCATTTGCCTTTACACGGGCAGCTTCTGCATTGTCACCCTTTGGAACTACAACAAGGAAAAGCTTCATCATGTCAGTCCATACAAATGAAGATTTGTTGAGCTCATAGAAAGAACGGATTTCTTCATCTGTAGCGGCAACAGATTTGATTTCGTTTTCGCGCTGTTTCATGATGTACTGCTGAACCAATGTCTGATTCTTAAGATAAGTCTTGTATTCTGAAACAGACATTCCGATCTGCTGCTTCATGAAATCGTCAAGCGAAAGGTTTGTCTGCTGTTTTACAGTCTGTTCAAGTTCTGTCTGGCTGACAACTTTTCCAAGAAGCTGCTGAGAAACATTCTGAAGGAACATCTGCTCAACGGCACTGTCAGTAAGAGTGAGTCCGGCTTTCTGAGCAGCCTGAAGCACAAGTTTTTCCTGAATAAGTGCATCAAGAACCTTTTTTCTGTCATCTACAGAAAGCGCAGCACCACGCTGTTTTTCGTACATCTCAACGCGTGTCTTTATCTGCTTAACTGTAATTGATTCATTTTTATTCAATTTTACAACAGCAAGTATCTGCAGGTCTGACTGTGCAAATACAGCCGCACTCATGAATAATGTAATTAATGCAATGGCAAAACGTTTCATTTTCTATTCCTTTTATAATTAGTTACAATGCGAGTTACATTTATAACAACTGCACTGTAAGTTTGGTTACAATTTTTTTTATAATCCGAATTTTTCCGGACTATTTATCAAGAGGAAGACCTCCGGAAATTGTAGCACGGATTCGGCGTACTCCGGCAGAACTTGACTGTTCCTTTTCAATCTTGAAGTCACCGATCTGAGCTGTGTGCTGAACATGAGGTCCGCCACATACTTCCTTACTGAACCAGTCGTTCTTTGCGTCACGACCGATTGTATAAACCTTAACCTGCTCACCGTATTTGTTTACGAACAGAGCGCGGGCACCTTCTGCCTTTGCCTGGTCAAGGGTCATAACTTCCATTGTAACAGGAAGGTCTTCTTTGATTTTTGCGTTTACGATGTCCTGAACTTTCTGAACTTCTTCTTTTGTCATAGGACGTTCAAAAGTAAAGTCAAAGCGCATGCGCTCATTGTTGATATTTGAACCTTTCTGGGCAATCTGATCGCCAAGAACTTCAACAAGAGCCTGCTGAAGAAGGTGTGTGGCAGTATGATATTTTGTAGTAACGTCAGACTGCTCTGCAAGACCGCCTTTAGCAGCACCTGCCTCTGCAGTCTTACTTGCTTCCTGATGTTTCTTCTCTGCGGCCTTGAATCCTTCTACATCTACAGTAAAGCCGTTCTCAGCTCCAAGCTCCTCTGTAAGCTCAAGAGGATAACCGTATGTCTCATAAAGGTTATATGCAACTTTTCCGCTGATTACTTTTTTAGGATTCTTCATGAGGTTAGGAAGAAGCTTCTGGAATTCTGCCTCACCCTTCTTGAGCGTAGTGCGGAATTTTGCTTCTTCTGCAGTAAGTTCCTTATAAACCTTGTCCTTATTCTGCTCAAGCTCTGGATAAGCATTCTTGAAGTTTTCAACTACGACTGCAGCAACTTCTGCAAGGAAATCCTTTTCAATACCAAGCTTCATTCCGTGGCGTACTGCACGGCGGATAAGGCGGCGGAGTACGTAACCTGCGCCTACTCGGTCAGGAGTAACGCCTTTCTGATCGCCAAGAATAAATACGGATGCACGGCTATGATCTGCAATGATTCGAACTGACTTGTCTTTTTCGGCGTCTGTTCCGTACTTATATGAGGCAAGCTCTTCAATTTTATGAATGATAGGCTGGAACACTTCTGTAAGGTATACGCTTGTTTTTCCCTGAAGGATACAGTTTGTGCGTTCAAGGCCCATACCAGTATCTACGTTCTGCTTTGGAAGAGGAACAAGAACTTTTTCATCCACACGGTTATACTGCATGAATACGTTGTTCCAGATTTCCATCCAGTTCGCGCTGTCAGTGCCTTTGTTGCTGCCTTCCGGAGGAAGACCTTCGCCAACCCAGTAGAAGATTTCTGTATCAGGGCCGCAAGGACCTGTAGGACCAGCTGCCCACCAGTTGTCGCTTGCAGGAAGGTATGCGATTTTGTCTTCCGGCATTCCGTTTGCCTTCCAGATTGATGCGGCTTCCTCATCCCGAGGAGCATTTTCGTCTCCGGCAAATACGGTTACACTGATTTTGCGAGGATCAAGACCAAGCCATTTAGGACTTGTCAGGAATTCATATGAGAATGAAATTGAATCTTTCTTAAAATAATCACCCAGAGACCAGTTACCCAGCATTTCAAAACATGTAAGGTGGCTTGGGTCGCCTACTTCGTCAATATCACCGGTGCGGATACATTTCTGATAGTCAGTAAGACGTGTTCCGGCAGGATGCTTTTCGCCAAGAAGATAAGGAACAAGCGGATGCATTCCGGCAGTAGTAAACAAAACAGAAGGGTCATTTTCAGGAATAAGGCTCTGTCCTGAAATTTCAACGTGATTTTTACTCTTAAAGAACTCAATGTATTTTGAGCGTAATTCATTTGCAGTCATAGTTTTATAATTATATTGACGCGTACGTTGAATTTCAAGACATTCATGCCACTAGTTCCAGACAATTACCCTGCGGAATGCTATTTTACGAGGCGGAGTGTTATGGTCCGGCCCTCGGCCGCATAGCAGGTATCCGGGGACAGTTTTACAGGAGTCATTATCACCACGTCTTTCTCAACAACTGTACGGACAACAGGCTTTGAACGACGGTTCTTTGGAGGAGCAGTTTCCTCATGAGTTTGAAATTTAATAGCATAGGCAGTTTTAATAGAAGAAGACGGTAAATCCGAACGGAACTGAATCACAGGATAGTTTCCTACTGAATCAATTACGAAAATACCAGTTTCTTCTATTTCAGAGTGCTTCATCTTGAAAACATTGTCCCTGAAAGTCCACAAGTTCTCATCCTCGTCTTGCCATACTGAATTTTCTGCCAGAAGTTCTTTCTTATATTCATCTGAAATCAGGGGAACCTTTACCTCACCGAATGAACTTTGAAAGGACATTTTTTTGTATGTTCCGTCCCACTGATTGGATTCCTTGATGACCATACCTACATCATCATGAACATGAATGTAAACTTCGTTCACGCCTGAAAGAATGATGTCAAAGCGTCGCTTCATGCTGGAAATTACAGTGTTGATGACCGTAAGGTAAATACCGCTGCGACGCAGGTTGGAATCTTCCCATGAATAAACGCCTTCCGTATCATCAGAAAGGAAGATGATCTCCTTGTCGAAATAGTTGAAGTAGATGTATCTCGGCGAAGTACCTGTATTTGTAGTTTTGTACCAGAGGCCGTTCAGAAACTGAGCAAAAGTCTCTACTGTTCCGTTCTGAATGCGGGCAAGCTCTCTGGCAGCAATACGGCTTCCGCTAACCTTCAGCTGACGGGACTGAACGTATTTCTGCTGCTCCTGATTCCATACATATTCAGTCTGAAGCTGATTTATGCCGGTCATCTTTGAATTTGGATCCTCCGTCTTGTCTGAGCTGTAAACCCAGACGCTGAAACTTTCACCCTTGGTCTGAGAAAGCGCATAGGATTCAGAGCGGTCTGTCTGAAGGATAAAAATAGTTCCGTCAGAAACAAAGTCTCCGATATTCTGGAGCTCCACAGAATCCCTGCGGCGGCGGCAGAGATAAATGCGCATTACGGAGTTTCCGTCCGGCTTCATTCCCTGATAAACAAGGGCCGTACGGTGATCACCTATTACATCCAGTGCATTATATGAAAAAGTTTTTCCTTTGGAGATTTCTGTTGAAATTTCCGCTGCCCGGTCATAGGAATTTGTCTCAGAATTATAAAGTCCTACAATAAGGAAAAGATATGGGGAACCGGCTTTGTGAACGGCAACTACCTGATCATCAAGGTTGTCTCCGTCAAAATCCAGGGTAAGGGTGCTCATAAGGGTTTCTGTAGGAAGCAGAGGAATAAAGGAAGTCTGCATTGCATTTTCGGTTACAGAATCGGAATCGCTCTGTTCGGAAGTTGAATCTGTTTTTGTAATCGGTTTGATTATCTTCGGACGGGCTGCTCCGGTATCCCTGAAAAAAATCAGGCGCACGGAAAGCACGCAGCAAAGTATCACGGCTATACAGGAAAAAACAATGATTACAGTTTTATTTTTCTTCATACTGAAAATATACAAAAAAAATGCAGAAGCCGCAAATAGCTTCTGCATTTTACAGGGGTAAACTGATTAGTACATTCCGCCAATATCTGACACACGGTGAAACCGGTTTATTTGTCTTTCTACGTTTCGACGTGTGTCTTCAATTTGCGTGGCAAATTGATTAATACATTCCGCCCATATCTGGAGCTGCTGGAGCGGCTGGTTTTGGTTCAGGGATGTCGGTGATTGCACATTCTGTTGTGAGCAATGTTCCGGCGATTGAAGCGGCATTCTTCAGGGCTGAAGTTGTTACCTTTGCCGGGTCTATGATACCAGTCTGGATCATATTTACCCATTCACCAGTGTAAGCATTGTATCCTACACCTTCTTTTTCTGTTTTTGCACGCTCAGCAACAACTGCTCCGTCAACACCTGCATTGTCTGCAATCTGGCGGATTGGTTCCTCAAGGGCACGGCGTACGATCTTATATCCAACCTTCTCATCTTCTGAAAGTTCAGCAGGAATTGATTCCAATGCTTTTGAAGCCTGGATAAGAGCAATTCCACCACCTGCAACAACACCTTCTTCAAGAGCGGCACGAGTTGCGGCAATTGTATCCTCAACGCGGAACTTCTTTTCTTTCATCTCTGTTTCTGTTGTAGCACCAACATTGATTACTGCAACGCCACCAGAGATTTTTGCAAGACGCTTCTGGAGCTGTTCCTTGTCGTATGAAGAAGTTGATTTTTCAATCTGCTTCTTGATTTCTGCGGCACGGGCAGCGATGGCATCTTTTGCACCTGCTCCGCCAACGATTGTTGTATTGTCTTTATCGATTTTAACAGTCTTAGCCTGACCAAGTACTGAAATATCAGCAGTCTCAAGTTTAAGACCAACTTCTTCTGAAACAACCTGTCCGCCTGTAAGGATGGCGATGTCCTGAAGCATATCCTTACGTCTGTCGCCGAATCCAGGAGCCTTAACAGCACATACCTTGATTGTTCCACGGATTGTGTTCAATACCAAAGTTGTAAGAGCCTCCCCGTCTACATCTTCTGCAATGATGATGAGTGCGCGGCCTGCATTTGCAACTTTTTCAAGGATTGGGAGGAGGTCCTTCATAGAAGAAATCTTCTTGTCATAAATGAGAACGTAAGCATCTGAGTAAGAAGCTTCCATTCTTTCGCGGTCTGTTACGAAATATGAAGAAATGTAACCGCGGTCAAACTGCATACCCTCTACAGTATCAACTGTGGTGTTCATGTTCTTTGATTCTTCAACAGTAATTACACCGTCTTTTCCTACTTTCTCAATTGCTTCTGCAATGAGATTACCGATTTCAGGGTCGTTGTTTGCTGAGATTGAAGCAATGTTCTTGATATCAGCTGAATCTTTTACAGCCTTTGCGTTCTTTTTGATTTCTGCAACAGCAGCGGCAACAGCCTTGTCGATACCACGTTTGATTTCAATCGGAGTCATACCAGCGGCAACAGATTTGAATCCTTCGCGTACAAGCGCGTATGCGAGAACTGTAGAAGTAGTTGTTCCGTCTCCGGCATCATCGTTAGTTTTTGAAGCTACTTCGCGTACGAACTGAGCACCCATGTTTTCAAACGGATCTGCAAGCTCAATGTCTTTTGCAACAGAAACACCGTCCTTTGTGATTGTAGGAGCGCCGTATTTTTTATCCAGCATTACCATGCGTCCACAAGGTCCAAGTGTCACTTTTACAGCTTTTGCAATCTGCTCAACACCAGAAAGCAATTTTTTGCGTGCGTCTTCATTAAACATCAACTGTTTAGCCATTTCTATTCTACCTCTTTGATAAATGATTTCATTTTCTATTATCTAAGATATAAAAATTATTTCCAATCGACAACAAAAAAAATAAAAAAAAGCGCACAGACTGAAAAAAAATGCCTGCACGCTTCTGCGTTTATTTATGATCGCAATTGCAGTCCGGACAATTGCAGCCGGAACCACCGTCACCAGACTGGGATGAGCCGCCGAACTTTCTGGAACAAGAGCGAGTTTTCCTGTAGACCGGGAAACAGTCGCCTCAAACAGAATACCAGGAGTAACTGTTGAAAACATACTTGTATAAGTTTGTTTTATCCACCTGCTTAATGCCTTTGCGCTCATAAGCTTCATGTCTCCCAAATAACTTGTCAGATGGCAGAACTGATTTGTCAATATAAAAAACTTGTAAAAAACAGCATAAGACTATTGACAAAGAAAAATGAAATCTTTATAGTTATGGAACATTGC
>JAFPCT010000114.1 GCA_017390125.1 Treponema sp. | reverse complement strand
GCCCAGTCGTAAACAGTCCTGTCAGAAACGCGAAGATATTTAGCGACTTCCTCAATTGTAAGAATATCGTCTTCCATGTATAAACTCCATTTTTAAAATCATTTTTCAGTGAATTGTGTAGCATTTAGAAAATTTTGTCAATCTATGCAATTGTTTGCAAAATATTCCAACCTTTTCTAAACAAAAGACAAAATTCATGATTTTTTTGTACTATAACATTAACTTCATTCCTCAGTTTTTATTGACGCTCTTTTTCAATTTTTATATCATTTTTATTGATATGAAGGCGACAAAAAAAATTTCTTTCAATATAGCAATCGCAGCGTCGTTCTGCATTGTCTACACGATTTTTGCAATAAAACCCCTTGGTACAGAATACCAGTTCACTCCAGAATGGAAAATAGACGTTACTAACCCAAGCCTCTCCAAACCTCTAGAAGGAGAACCCCTGCTTCCGTTCAAGCTAGGACAGACTTTGGGATACTTCACGCCGGAAGGAAAAGTTACCACATTCGTAACCTTCCCGCAGAAGGCCTCGATCTCCAGAAACTACTACACCTGCTACGGCAACAACAACAGGGAAACTGAATATTTCAATGCAGACGGAACTTCTGCCGGAAAAATCAAGGTAACAGGCTTCCCTATGATTGACGATTCCCATATTTTCACATTTCTTCCCGGCGGCTCCTCAATCGTAAGCTGCGGACATGACGGAAAGCGCCACTGGGAATACGGAGGAGCAGTTCCGATCACAGCCTTTGACTCTTCAGAGAATGCAATCGTTCTTGGCTTCGCAGACGGAAATATCTGTGAATTTTCCCATGACGGAACCCTTTTGCAGCGCTTTGCTCCGGGAGGAAGCGACAATCCTGTAATTCTCGGAGCCGCAGTTTCAAAAAACGGCGCTTACATAGCGACGGTTTCAGGACAGAACAGACAGCGCTTTGTACTCGCAAAAAAAGAAGGGGCACAGACAAAAATCACCGCCCATGAATTCCTTAATTCCAAAGAGCCATTCCAGAAGCTGGTAAAGTTCAGCGCAGACGACTCAACAGTCTACTACGCGACTGAAAATGAGCTTGGAATCGCAGACGTTGAGACCGGCAAAAAATCTCACCTGAAAATAAACGGCAACGCCCTCTCGATTCAGGAATCCGGAAAAACTGTTTTCCTGCTCTCAAAGAAAGGTTCTGTTTACACTGTGTACATAATTGAAAAATTTGCCACACTTATTGGTTCATTTTCATTTCAGGCAGACAGCGCATTCATTCTGACGGACGGCAAAAAGCTCTACATCGGAAAGGATTCAACAATTTCCTGCGTCTCAATTTCAAAAAAATAGGATACGGCAATGAAAAAAATAATTTCAGTTTTAACCCTTGCACTTATCACTGCATCTGCACAAGCCTTTGACTGGCCCCAGGAAAAGGTCGTTCAGGCAGACCAGTTCTACTCGTATTTCGGACAGCTTCGCGGCGACACCATAAGCAATTCCCTCATTTTTTCAGAGCCTTCTGAAATAAAGGCTGCAGACGACGGAAAAGTAATAGTTTTCATAAATGACTTCTCTGACGCAACAGACTTCTTCCCGTCAACACTGGGAAACGCCGTAATAATCGCACATCAGGACAAACTTCTTACAGTTTATGCAAACATCGACTCAGAATCCATTGAGCAGGATATTTTTACAGACGAAGAAATAAAGACCGGACACCGGCTGGGAATTTCAGGCAACTCAGCCTGGCAGCAGGGCCGCAGCTCTCTGGAATTTCAGGTAATAGACACAAAGGACAATACTGCAATCAATCCGCGGCTTCTAATGCCAAGGGTCGGAAAAGAGCTGTCGCTTTACTATAACGAAGTTTACCTTCAGGACAAAAACGGAAGAAATTTCAACGTAAGCTCACAGACAACCCTTCCTAAGGGAATCTACAGGATCTACAAAAAAAGACAGGTTGCAGCGGCTCCATACAAGACAAGAGTTTCAATCAACGGAGCAATTGAAGACAACATCTCCTACGACATTCTTCGTCAGGACGACGGACAAATCTGCGTGTCAGGAAAAAAGAACTATCCTAAAAACATACTCTACCCTAATGACGAGCTGCAGCTTATGGGCGAAGCAACCCTTCCGAAAGGAAAGATTGCCCTTCAGCTCACACTGTTTGACATTCTTGGAAAAGAAACGCCGGCAACTTATCTGCTCACAGTCTACTAAATCGTTCTGGAAATTATGCCTCCGCCTAGAATGACGCCGTCCTTATAAAGAACTGCGCTCTGGCCCGGGGCAACAGCCCTCTGAGGTGTTTCAAAAGTAATTTTCCACGGCTGGCCGTTAAATTGCTCTCCCTCCGCCGGTACATATCGTTCAATCTTTGCCGGAACAGGGCGGGAAGCAAGCCTGATTTTTACAAATGCGTCTATCGGCTCAGAAGGCTCCACGTCAGCAGGCCATACAAATTCATCTGCAATAAGCCCGTCCGAATTAAGGTCATCGTTGCTGGCAAGAACCACAAGATTATTCACTGCATCAATTGAATGAACATACAAAGGCTTTGTTGAACTTACTCCAAGCCCCCTGCGCTGTCCGATTGTATAATGCTCGATGCCGCGATGCTTTCCAAGCACATGACCGTCCAAATCAATTATATCGCCGGGAACAGCAGGCTTATCAGCAAAAAGGGCGTCAAAGTATTCTTCCGGAATAAAGTCCTGGCTTTCTTCCCTATCAGCCGCAGAAAGGCCGAACTCCCGGGCCATGCGGAAAACTTCTTTCTTTGGAATATTTGCAAGAGGAAAACGAACTTTATCAAGAACCGAAGAAGGAACCCTGTACACAAAATAGGTCTGATCCTTTGACTGATCCATGGCGCTTGCAATCATGCAAGGTTTTTTGTCCGTTCCGTAAAGCCCCTGTGAAGGCCGTACTATTTTTGCATAGTGTCCGGTACAGAAATAGTCATAGTCAATCTTAAGGTTCTGGATTCCATACTGAAGCGCACCAAATTTTATGTAGCGGTTGCATCTGATACAAGGATTCGGAGTCCTTCCGGCCCGATATTCCGACTTGAAATATTCAAGCACTTCCTTGTGGTAGGTTTCCTTAACGTCTATTACATGATGCTCAATGCCCTGCTCCTGACAGAATTTCCTGCAGGCTTTGATATCATCAACCTCTTTCGGACTGTAACAGGAATCACGAAGGGGCTTTGCTTCATCAATCTTGATTTTTCCGTCCCAAAGGGACATGGTTACACCAATAACATGACATCCTTTCTGCTTTAAAAGCATGGCAGTAAGAGCTGAGTCAACGCCTCCTGAAAGCCCTACTACAACTGTGTCTCCGGCTTTCGGTAAATCTTCTTCAATGTATTCCATAGCAAAGCAGTATAGAATATAACGGAACTATCCGCAATAGTTCAGAAAAACAGCATAAGGTTTGTTCTAAAACCTGCTTTTTGATACAATCAAGTTATGAAAACAAACATGATTCTTTCAGCCTCTGGCTGGCGTAAGGTTTTTGCTGTTTCCGGCGACGAACAGGACAAAACAGCTATGATTGGAGAAGAAAACATTGCCATTTCCATTTTTGCGGCAAAAGTTTTCGCTGATTATGTTAAGGAACAGACTTCAAAGGAACACCCGGTTGTAATCGTTGGTATGGATGCCCGGCCTACAGGTCCTGCCGTTGCAGAAGCGGCTATCAAATCATTCATCAAAAACGGAATTAAAGTTAAATTCACCGGCATAACGGCCGCACCGGAAATCATGGCATATTCGAAAAACGCAGACGGCTTCATGTACATATCCGCAAGCCACAATCCTGTAGGACACAACGGAATCAAATTTGGACTTAATGCCGGGGGAGTTCTGAACGGAACAGAAAACGCAAAGCTTACAGAAAAATTCAATGCCCTTTGCGCTGAAGAAAAAGCCCTGCAGAACGCATTCGAAACCATAAGAGACCTTAAAGAAGAAGACGTCGCAGCTGTATACAGGTCACAGAAAACGGTAAAAAGTGAGGCTCTAGGCACTTACCACGACTTTCTTCTTGAAACCATAACCGCATCAAAAGAAAAGGATCAGCAGGACAAAATCTTTGCAAAACTCCGAGGCTCGATTTCAGAAAAGCACATAGGCGTTGTATGCGACATGAACGGCTCTGCCCGAAGCGACAGCGTGGACAGCAGTTTCTTTGCAGAAAACGGAATCAATTTTTATGCAATACACAACAAAGCCGGAGAAATTGCCCACGAGATTATTCCGGAAGCAGAAAATCTTGTCCATGTTGCGGCAGAAATGGAGCGCCTGCAGAAAACAGGGAAAAAAGACGCGGTTCTGGGATATATGCCGGACTGCGACGGAGACAGAGGAAACATAGTATACTGGGACGAAAAAGAGCAGAAGGCTGTCATCGTAAAGGCTCAGGAAGTATTCAGCCTTTCGGTCCTTGCAGAGCTCTGCTGGCAGGTTTGGCTCGGGGCAGAAAAACCGGCTGTTGCGGTAAACTGCCCTACTTCAATGAGAATTGAAGAAATCGCCGGAAAACTGGGAGCAAAAGTATACAGGGCAGAAGTAGGAGAGGCAAACGTAGTTAATCTTGCCGCAGAAAAACGCTCGGAAGGCTATGACGTACGCATTTTCGGAGAAGGCTCAAACGGAGGAACTATCACCTATCCGTCTGCAGTCCGGGATCCTATAAATACAATTTTTGCAATCATAAAGCTTCTTTCAATAACAGACCTTTACAAAATCTGGTGCGAAAAAAGCGGAGCGGAATTCAAAGAAAACTATACTCTTACAGACATTCTCTCAAGCATTCCTGAATACACCACTACCGGCGTTTCAGAACCAAGAGCCGTTCTCAGAATAGAGACAAAAGACCATGCAGTCCTTAAAGGCCGCTTCCAGAAAATCTTTGAGTCTCAATGGAAGGAACAAAAAGTTTTCCTTGAGAATGAGGGAATCACGAACTACGAGGCTGTAATCACAAACGGTACAAAAGAAACCCGTGGTGTAACAGACTTTTCTCTGAGCAAAAAAGGCGGACTCAAAGTCATTTTCAAGAACAACAGGATGGAAAACCTGGCCTTCATCTGGATGCGCGGAAGCGGAACCGAGCCTGTGTTCCGTATAATGTGCGACGTAAAAGGCAGAAAGCCTGAGCTGGAAAAAGCCCTTCTGTCATGGGAAACAGAAATGCTTCTTGCCGCCGACAAAGAAAACTGAGAGCCTGTTGATAATTGTTTTTTTCAATTGCTCTTTATTAATGTGTTGAAATTCTGTATACTTTTAAGCAAAGTATCGAAATATCGTCAGGAGATTTTAAATGGATAAAGCAGAAATCCTTAAGAGAGCTAAAGACTATATTGCAGCGGAAAAGGACGAAAGATTCCGAAAGGAAGTTGAAGAACTCGTTGCAAAAGAAGACTACACAGAACTCGAGGACAGATTCTATCGCACGCTTGAATTCGGAACAGGCGGACTCCGCGGCATCATGGGTGGCGGCACAAACCGCATGAACACTCTTGAAATAAACCTTGCCACACAGGGACTTGCAAACTATGTAATCAAGGCATTCCCGGAAAAAGCAAAGGCAGGAACGCTCAGCGCCGTAATTGCATACGACAGCCGCAACAACTCGGACGTATTCGCAGAAGCAACTGCATTGATTCTTGCTGCAAACGGAATCAAGGCTTACCTTTTCACAGGTCTCCGCCCTACACCGGAACTTTCATTTGCAATCCGCTACTTCAAGGCAGACACAGGCGTTGTAGTAACAGCCAGCCACAACCCTAAGATGTACAACGGATACAAAGCTTACTGGAATGACGGAGCTCAGGTTATTGAGCCTCATGACGTAGGTATCGTTGACGAAGTAAACAAAGTAACTTCTGTAAAAACAATTTCAAAAGAAGATGCAATCAAGAGCGGAAAGCTCGTGCTCATCGATTCAGAAGTTGATGAAAAATACTGGGCAATGTGCAAGGAACAGCTTTTCCGCCCTGCCCTCATCAAAGAATATGCAAAGAACGTAAACGTAGTATACACACCGCTCCATGGAACAGGTGCAATGCATGTTGAGAAAGTTCTCGGAGATCTTGGTCTTGCAGTAACAACAGTTCCAGAGCAGAGAAATCCTGACGGAAACTTCCCTACTGTTGAGAAGCCGAATCCGGAAGAAAAACCTGCCCTCAAGATGGCCGTTGACCTTGGAACAAAAACAAAGGCTGACTGTGTAATGGCAACAGACCCGGATTCAGACCGATTCGGAACAGCTTTCCCGGACAAGGACGGAAAATTCGTTCTTCTTTCAGGAAACCAGATGGGTGCTCTCCTTATGGACTACGTATTCCTCACTCGCAAAGAATTGGGAAAACTTCCAGCAGACTCATACTGTGTACGCTCAATTGTTACAAGCCCCTTCGGCGACGATATCTGTAAAAAATACGGCGTAGAAATGATTGAATGCCTTACAGGATTCAAGTGGATTGCAGCCGTAGAAGCAGAACGTGAAGCAAAAGGCATCGGACACTATGTATTCGGTCTTGAGGAATCATACGGTTACAAAGTAGAAACAGAAGTTATGGACAAAGACGGTGTTTCAGCTGCCGCAATGTGTGCCGAAATGACTATGTACTGGAGAAGCCAGGGAAAATCAATCCTTGAGCACCTTGACGACATGTACAAAGAATACGGATATTTTGAAGACCGCGCGATCTCAAAGAACTTCCCTGGTTCAGCCGGAGTAGAAACAATGGCCGGAATCATGACAAAACTCCGCACAGAGGGTCTCAAGACTTTAGGCGGAAAGAAAGTTGTAAAGATCCGCGACATCAAGGAATCAGTTTCTTTTGATCCGGCAAATCCTTCTGCAAAAGAAAAGGTTAACCTTCCAAAGAGCAACGTACTTCAGTTCTTCCTTGAAGGCGGCACAATCGTATCTGCCCGCCGCATCTACTGCGGCACCATGGACGGCATTGAATATACCCACGAGTGGGGTGACACCAAAATCTGCAAGCTCTGCGGCTATGATGCCCGACCTGCCGACGACCGGTTTATGGATC
>JAFPCT010000113.1 GCA_017390125.1 Treponema sp. | reverse complement strand
GATGCTTTTCCAAAAATAGCTCGTAGCTTTCAGGGAGAATATATGCGCCTAAGCTGTTAAGCGATGAAACACAAAGCTTCTTGTGGTTTTTACGGCGCATTTTTTCTATTTTATTTAAAACCTTTTCGTATTCAAGGGCAAGCCGGAGGTACAGTTCCGTAATAGAAACGTTTGTCGGAAACCTGTTTATAAGCTCGTTGAAATAGCGTATTCGGCTTCTCGGGTTTTTACTGATCTGTATAAGATTCTGAAGGCATGAAAAGTGTATTGAATTTCCCTTTACGAGAAGGTCCTGATAACCTGAAAGGATCCTGTCGAAATAATATTCAGCTACAGGCTCTGCTCCGTCAGAAAGATAAGCATATGCAGTCATCATGAGCCAGTAGGCGTTGTAAATGTCGTCCGGGTGGTTCTCTACCCAGTCTGTAAGGAACAGGATAACGCCCTGCCTGTCGTTCAGAACAGTAAGATTGTTTGTAATCTGGTTTACGATTGCGTAGCGGCTTACAGGCTCAAGGTTTTCGTTTTTCAAAAGGGAGTAAAGCTCTTCCTGAGATTTTTTGAGTGCTGCAATGCCGTCTGCTTCTGCTGAATTTTTCTTGCAGCCGGAAAACATAAATGTAACGGCACATAAGACGACCGCCGCTTTTTTAATGCATGATTTATTAAAAATTGAACCAAAAATTGACATATTTTAAAATTACCATGTTCATAATTTGTTGGCAAGATAATAGAATATATAGTATTCTATGATTTAAGACAGGGGAGATTTTTTTAGAGGTTTGTAAATGAAAAATAGAAAATATCTGAATGTAATTCTGGCTGCCGGATTCCTGCTTATTTTTACTGGTTTTATTTTTACCCTCTGTCTTGTAGGAAAGACTCCTGATTTTTCTTCGCTGATTGTGCCGGACCTGCTTTTTCTTGCCGGTTTTACAAATCTGTACATTTACATTGCTTTCAGAAAATCTACGTTCCGTTTCTTCCTTGCCGTGACTCTTACGTTTTACGGAATTTTTTCTTCGCTCCTTGTCTACCAGGTTATAAAAATTCCGTTTGCCCGCATATGGCCGGTTTACATTTTCATTGCGGCCGTAACGCTTTTTGCTTCAGGCAGAAGCACCGGAAGAAAATTTTCCTTGGAATATGATTTTCCGGCTCTTTGTCTTTTAGTGATTGCCGTCATATTCCTGCTTTTTTCCCTTGATGTGATAGAAATCCCTTTTGCACGGCTCGCAATTATGATGTGTCCCGTGTTTCTTATATTTGCCGGAGTGTTTCTTGTGCTTCTGTTTTTCCAGAGAAAGTCGCTTCTTGGAATCCTTCCGGAGGAGATTTCGGAAGAGCTTAGCAGTGAGACAGAGATAGAAGAGGACGTGGACTGAGTTTTCTTCAGCTGGTGATTTGTGAACGACAGGATTTTATCCGTATCAAAAATTTCTGTATTTTTCCTCATTTTGTTTTCTGCGGTTTCTTGTGCGACTACTATGAACGTTTCTGATTCTGTAGCCACGACTGTAAACACTATATCTGAATCATTGGGAGAAACTGTGAGCAATGTAATTGCGCCTCTTGATCCCACTCCTTCTGTCATTTCTGTTCCTGCAGACATAAAGACCCGGGATCATTCCTATTTTGCATACCTGCCGAAGCAGATTACTGATGACATGGAAAATGCCTCTCCTGCATCTCTGCGAAGGGCTGCCTCTGCTGTGCGTCAGCTTGACGGCCTTTATGAAGAAAACAACAAGGTTCTCCTTCTGATTGCCGCGAATATAATGCAGATGGTATGGACTAGCGAGCGGGTGGACTGGGAATCTACTTCCGTTTCCTCAGAGACTTCCTACATGGGTGCCATAAAATCTGCAAAAGACGGACTTTACGACACAAGTACGGGAAACATTGATTTCCTTTCAATAATTCTGCCTTCTCTGGTCGTAACCAGGGTCAATGATGTCTCTCCGTTCTTTGACAGGGCAAAGACAGATCTTTCAGCATGCCTGACCATCCGTCCGGATTCGGTGCTTGCGAATTATCTCATGGGTACCCTTTATAAAAAGGCCGGCAGAATCGAAGAGGCCGTTCCGTATTTTTACGCTGCCTTTTCCGGGGCGGAAGACAGTTTCCAGACTGGCTATGCATATGCTGAGTGTCTTTTTGATGCCGGAAAAAACGTGGAGGCCAACAATGCTGTGCAGAAACTTCTTTCGCGCTATCCTCAGAACGTTCAGGCCCTGACACTTGCCTCAAGAATTGCCTATGCCACAGGAAACCTGGGCTCTGCGGAAGAGTACGTGTCCAAGGTTCTGCAGCAGAATTCCGGTGATCTTTCGGCCTTGATTTTCCGTGCAAAAATCCTTGTTGAGAAAAAGGATTACATTCATGCCGCCTCCCTGCTGGATATGTATTCACGGCAGGACAATTCTTCTAAGGAATACCTTCTGCTTCGTGCCCAGGTTCAGATGGACTGGAACCGCAATATTCCGAATGCAGTTTCTACAATAGAAAAGGCCCTTTCGCTCTATCCAGATGACATGGACGTCCTGCTGTTTGCGGCCCGCCTTGCAAAAAAAGCAAATACTGCAGTTGCCGGCAGGAGCGTTGAGGATTACGCGATGAAAATACTTCAGGGAGATCCTGAAAACGAGGATGCGAAATTCTATGCAGTTGAAGGAGCCGTTCAGGCTGAAAACTGGCTCCTGGCATACAAGATGAGCTCAACTCTCATAGAAAAGAACCGCTACTCAAAGGAAATTTGCTTCAATCATGTGCGGATATGCCTTGCCCTCAAGAAATTTGACGAGGCATGGAATTATATTTCCGCTCTCTATAAAAATGATCCTGCTGATGAGGATGTTCTTGAAAATTATGTACATGTTATGGTTGCTTCCGGTCGTTCCGTTCAGGCTCTTTCATTTATCAACCAGCTCATTTCAAGCGCCCCTCCTAAACTGAAGAGCAGCCTTTACTATGAGCGCAGTTTCCTGCAGTCAGGGGAAGAAAATGCCTTGTCGGATTTGCGTTACAGTCTTATGTCCAATCCAAGAAACAGCAGCTCTCTGTTCCGGTTGTATCAGATTTATTTCAATAAAAAAGATTACCGCAAGGCGCAGTACTATCTTAAGCAGGTTTCTGCGCTGAAGCCTAACGACGAGCAGATCCGCAGCCTCACCGATGAATTGAATTCATTGTTAAGGTAAAAATTTACTAGCGTTTTACGATGTTATGTTGTATTATAGTTTTAATCGGAAATTGGAAAGGTTGTTTCCTTTTACGATTAAGATTCAAATAAGGTAAATAAGCTGGTTTCCAGCTTAAAATATGGAGGAAAAAATGAAAAAAATCGTTTTGGCTGCAGCTGCTTTGGCTATGGCTGCATCAACTTCAACATTTGCCGCAGGAAAGGCAAAACTGAAGGTATGGGAATCTGATGGACCTGAAAAGAACTTCATCCAGCAGGCAATTAAGGATTACAAAAAAATCAATAAGAATGTATC
>JAFPCT010000112.1 GCA_017390125.1 Treponema sp. | reverse complement strand
GTTGATTACCGCTTTCTGGTGTGCAGGGACTAACATGAATTCAAAATTATGTCTGACAGGACATTTTTGACACAAGGTACAGCTATCATTTGAGCAGAAGGTCTTGTAGAACGGATTCTCATCTGATTGACGAAAAAACAAAGATGAGCGAAAAGCAGCTCAGAACGGTTCTTATGAACAAGGATGCTGTAATCGGTCAGGTCCGAAGGGACATTCTTGAGCCGGTATGGGTCTCAATCCGTGAGAACAAAGAATACTCGATCGAAGAAAAGAATATATACATGCTTATGACGGAAAAGTTCATGAACCGTCTCGGACTTATGAACTGGTACATCATAACCCTTTTCCACAAAGCGGACGGTTTTGCGGAGATGATCTCTACTATCCGGAACCTGCTCGGAAAATACATGGAAAAATCCCGTGTTGCGGAATACATTTCCGTAATGGTTATGGAGCTTGCCCTTAACAACGAAAATACGAATATCCGCAAGGAAGCAAGGAGCATGTATCCTGCAGTGGACGACATAAATTCCCTTGTTGTTGATCCAGATGTTCGCTCAAAAATAGTAAAGGAGCTGCAGCGCAAAAGGGTGCTTGTTTCCGTTTCATGGAAACTTGGCGGCGGTTCAACTTCAATCGGAAAACAGGGACGCCTTCAGATTACCCTTTACAACAAGGATGACGAATTCCAGGAAGTAAAGGAAAACATTGAGACAAAGGCGACTGCCGACACTAACAAAAAGACCCTCATTGACTTCTATCGTGATGTTCCGGACGGCGGAACGGATCTTGGACTTTACTACCTTTCTTATCTCGATGATGCATGTAAGAAAGTTGACGTAAAATTCGAATCTCTGGTAAATCAGTTCTCTGCCAGCGATCTGACGGTCATCAATCTTGTATTCAATTTCTGATATGAAGAGCGGGCCCTTTTTACATAACAATATCATTTTTCTCGCCTGTATTTTTCTGACGTCAGTTTTTTTCTCCTGCGCTGATACTGATCCTGCGATCGCTTCTGTAAAGGGGTACGTCATATTTGATTATGAAAATGAAACCAAAAAGCCGCTCGTAAAGCTCGCTGCCTTTATTGAAACGGAAAGTGACGTACGCCGTGTTGAGCGGATAAATTTAAAGTGTCTTGAAAACAATTATTCCTGGACCTGTTCTGATCCGCTGATTTTCTCAAATGATTCAAAGCAGTGGGCCGGATTCACGGAATTCTATCTTCCTGGGGACGAGAATTTTAGAAACGGCGCCTATCTCATGGAATGCGACGATGCCCAGGAAAAATCTGTTTCCAGTTCTTTCAGTATAAGTTATCCTGAGGAAAACCTTGTAAAACTTCTTTCGGAGATAACGGAAGAGGCTAAGGAAAATTCGAGGGAAGAAATCTGCGTCTATGATTCTGCCGGAACAGTTCTTTATTACGGAATGCGCAGAACTTCATGGAAGCAGGATTCAAATATTTTCAATTCGATAAAAAATTCTGCTTACTACAGAATTTCTTATGTATCAAATAATGATGCGGTTATTTATATGCTGCCGGCAGTGTATAAAAATCAGCAGAAATAAATAAAAATAAAGGTGTTTATGGGAAACGAAATTTTAGAAAACAGACAGAAAGATTCAGTCAGTGATTCTGACGATGGAGCGGCGGGGAACCCGTTTTATCGCGCAGTAAAAACTTATGTCCTCAGACAGGGCAGAATGACGGATGCTCAGGAGCGGGATTATGAAGAGCTTGCTCCCGTCTGGTGTATTCCATTTATAAATGGAAAAATTAATTTTATCGACGTTTTCGGAAATACAAATCCGGTTGTTGTGGAAATCGGCTTTGGGATGGGAAAGGCTACAGCAATCATTGCAGAGCAGAATCCTGACATCAATTACATCGGCATTGAAGTTCATACTCCTGGAGTTGGAAAACTTCTTGGAGAAATTAAAAACCGTGATTTGAAAAATCTTTACATAATTCAGCATGACGCTCTTGAAGTTCTTGAGACAATGTTCGTGGACGGATCTGTAAACGGCTTTCACGTTTTCTTTCCTGATCCATGGCAGAAAAAAAGGCATTTCAAGCGCCGCATGATTCAAAGGCCTCGCACAGACCTTATGGCAAGAAAACTTGCTTCCGGCGGTTACCTGTATTTCGTAACTGACTGGGAACCTTACGCTCATTTTGCTCTGGAACATCTTGAAAATACTCCCGGGCTTAAGAACAAGTATGAGAAATTTGCTCCTCATCAGGAATGGCGCCCGGAAACAAAATTTGAGCGGAAAGGGCTTGATCAGGACAGAGTTATAAATGAACTTATGTTCATAAAAGAACAGGCAGAGCATGAGTGATTTGTTTGACGTAGAGGAAGCCGGCAGAAACAGCGACAAAGTCCGCCGAAAGGAAGAACTGGTTTCTCTGATAAAAAGGTATCAGAAAAGCTACTATAATGGTGAGGGTGAAATTCCTGACTCTGAATTTGACCGGCTTTGGGATGAATTGAAGTCCATTGATCCTGACAATGAAATCCTGCACAAGGTCGGCGCAGATTCAGGAAATTTTAAGAAGCTTGAGCACGTCATGCCCATGGGCAGCCAGGAAAAGGCTGCCGACCCGGAGCAGTTCCTTGCCTGGGCAGAGAAGCATGATTATTCAGAATATCTGGTTGAATACAAGCTTGACGGCGCTTCCCTTGAGCTTCAGTTTTCTCACGGCAAACTTATGCATGCAGTTACCCGCGGAGACGGTTCTGTTGGTGACGACATTACTGCAAATGCAAAAAAAATGAACGGAGTTCCGGCTTTTCTTTATGATGCCTCTGGAAATCTTTTGGATTATACAGGCGGCGTCCGTGGAGAAGTCATAATGACTCATGAAGTCCACAGGACAAAATTTGCTGACAAGGCAAACTGCCGTAACGCGGCCAACGGACTTATGAAGCGGAAGGACGGAGAAGGAAGCGAAAACCTTGTCCTCATAACCTATGACGCGCTTGCAACGGAAGGTGAGCAGCCTTTCCGCGATGAGGAGCAGAAGGTGGAATGGCTTTCTGCCTGTGGTTTTAACACTGTTCCTCTTAAAATATGCCGTTCTGCAAATGAAGTTATTGATTACCGCGCTCATGTAATGGAAATCCGCAAAACCCTTGACTATGATATTGACGGCCTTGTCATCAAGGAACGGGTTATAAATCATGAGGATGCGAGCCGGGCCAGACCGGACAGACAGATAGCCTTTAAATTCAGTCTTGAGGAAGCGGTTTCCGTGCTCAGGGAAGTTGAATGGAGCTGTAACGGCGGAACTTATACACCTGTCGCTGTTTTTGATGAAGTTGATCTGAACGGAACTACCGTAAAGCGCGCAAGCCTTGCAAACCCAGATACAATGCGCGGGCTTGGCGTAAAACTTGGATGCAAGGTTGTTGTGGTTAAAAGGGGAGAAATAATTCCGAAAATTGAGAGGGTCTTTCATGATGAGCCTGAATCAGAGTCTGAAGTTCCGGTTCCTGAAAAATGTGAATGCTGCTCAACTCCTCTCAAAGATGAAGGAAGCCGTCTTTTCTGTCCTAATAAAAAATGCCCGAAACGAATGCTGCATCAGCTTTTAAAATGGGTTC
>JAFPCT010000111.1 GCA_017390125.1 Treponema sp. | reverse complement strand
GGAATGACAGGATACGGAAAGACCGAACTCATAAAGAATTTTTTCATTGGTAAAACATACATTTACTATTCACCTAAAGCAGAGAAATCAGAAAAACTTGATAAGTTTGCCCGGCACATAAATCCGAAAAGAAAATCCCCTCTTCCTGTTGTCTTTGACGACATACAGTCATATCGTGATGAGGAAAGCCGTGCAAAAATAATTTCAATTGCCTCTAGAAATGACGTATTTCCTATTTTCATTTCACGCCCGGAAGTAATCGACTGGCTTGTTCCGTTCAAAACAACCCGCGAGGTAATCTCAATTGAAGAAAAAGACCTTGCCTTTGCAGATGACCAGATAAAAGAATACCTCGAAAAGGAAAAAATCCAGGCTGATGCAAAACTTGTAAAAAACCTGCAGAAATTTATAGACGGAAATCCATATGCATTGAAAATCGCCGCAATAAACCTGCACGAAAATCCAGATCCAGACACAATCATCCAAAGGCTCACTGATTTCTATACAAAATACATTTACAGCAACGTAACAAAGGACTGGGATGAAAACCTCCACATGTACTTCACGAAGCTTTCCGTCGTAGATACATTCACGATTGAGCTGGCTGAGCATATTACCGGCGAAATCAACTCAAGAAAATACGTTGACCAGATAGACAGACTGGGAAACATCTTCAAAAAGAACGGCAGCACATTCATTATACGCTCGATCCTGCTGGCAACACTGCGGAAAAAAGCCCTGGAGCTGCTCCCGAAACAGGAAATTCAGAACTATGCGCTGCAAGCCGCAGCCTGGTATGAAAATCACGACGATCCTGAGAAGGCAATAAAGATTTATTACGAGAACAACCGCATAGACGGCGTAAAAAAAATCCTCATGCAGAATTCCGCCCAGAATCCTGACAACGGGCATTACATCGGCCTCTTGAAATACTATTTCAAGCTGGATGAAAAAGTAATTGAAAGCGAGACTGTTCTTATGAGCGGAATGGCAATGGTCTGCTCAATGTGCGCAAAAATTGAGGAAAGCGAAAAATGGTACGCAAAACTCAAGCAGAAGGAATCAGAACTTTCAGGCGCAGAAAAAGCGGAAGCACGCAGAAAAATTGCTTACCTTGACATTGCGCTGCCTCACCGGGGAAGCAAAAAAATTCTGGACATAATGAAAAGCCTGAGCACCCTGCTTACAACAAAGAGACTTGCGCTTCCTGAATTCAGCGTAACAAGCAACCTGCCGTCAGTAATGAACGGCGGCAAAGACTTCTCTCACTGGGCAATCAAAGACCGGGCGATAGCAAAAAATTACGGCCATCTGTTTTCCATTGCATTGGGACGGCACGGAAGAAGCCTTGTGAACCTTGCGCTGGGAGAAAGCCTGTACGAAAAGGCAGAGGACGACGCAGAAGTTCTTTCCTGTCTGAGCCGCGGACAGCTTGAGGCAGAACTTGACGGCAACCTTGAGATGGGTTTTGTTGCGGCAGGACTCATGATACGCTTCTATCTGACTACAGGACGGCTTGAGACAGCAGAACTTCAGTACGAATCCTTTGAGCGCAAAATAACAGAGCAGAAAGCATTCAAATTCCTGCCTAACCTTAAGGCGCTGAAATGCAGGATTGCCCTTCAGAAAGGAGACGAGTCCTCAGTTCTGAACTGGGTGGAATATTCAGCTCCGGATGAAACAGAGGATTTCATCGCTATGCTGCGCTACCAGTACCTTACAAAAATCCGATGCTACATCAGCATGAAAAAACTGGACGAAGCTTTTTCGCTTATTGAAAAAATAAAATGGTACGCAAAATTTTACGACAGGACATACATTTCCCTTGAATGCAAGGTTCTTGCGTCAATCGTACTCTTCAATCGGAAGGATCCGAAATGGAGGACAGAGCTTCAGTCATTGCTGGACGAAGCCGAAGAATTTTCTTTCACCCGTGTAATCAGTGATGAAGGAGCTGCAATTCTGCCTTTGCTTTCAATCCTCAGATGCGAATATGAGGCCGCAGAAAAACAGGAAAGAGAAAAGGCAAAGCTGGAAAAACGCCGCTATGTAAAAAAACAGGACAAAAAGCGGGACTGGCTGCTTCACATCATACGCACAACAGAACGTATGTGCAGCATGTATCCTAAATACTGCAAGATGCAGGCACAGATACGCAGTGACTTTTCACCGAACGCGCTTAAAGTTTTCCAGCTTCAGCTCAAGGGTCTCTCTGCAACTCAGATTGCACAGCAGTCAGGCTTGAACTACGAAAATGTACGCTACCACATAAAGCAGAACTACAAGAAAATTGGAGTACGCTCAAAGAAAGAAGCACTGGCTGCAGCCCGGGATTTAGGATATATTTAGTAAAAAGGTACGAAAACCTGAGTGTCATCCCAATGAGCATCCCGGAAGCGCAGCAAAAATGCTCGTATACCAGGAAGGCAGATTGCGCATAAAAGTCGCAAACCTGCTTCCATCCCTTATCTTTGCCGTCGCCGCAGCTTTCATACCCCTTTCCCTTTTCAGCATGCAAAACTGAAAATCAACAGGCTAACAAAAAAATCTATTTTTCCGAAAATATAAACATGAAGAAACTTTCAATGATTTTTTTTGCAGTTCTGTTTGCATTCACAAGCTGCGTCAGCACAAAAAAGCAGCCGGAATTCCAGGAAACGCCGCTGGATGTAAAGGGCGTATGGTTTTCATTTTATGACTGGGCTTCCCTCCCTCAGGACGAAAATGAGTTTAAGGAATCTGTAAAAGAAATTGTCGCAGGAATAAAAAAAATCGGACTGAACGTTATTTTTCTTCATGCCCACAGCCATTCCGATTCCTACTACAAAGAATCAACTTATTTTCCGCTGTCAAGCTATATTTCATACGCCGCAGATTTTTCAGAAGACTTTGACCCTTATGAATTTTTCATTCAGCAGGCTCACGAACAGGGAATTCAGGTACATGCCTGGTTCAATCCATACAGGGTCGGCTCCGACACGCAGTTCAGCAGAATACAGGAAGGCTCGCTCCTTTACGAATGGAAAGAATCAGACGAAGAGAAGGGCTCGCGCTACATTCTCCATCACAGGGGGGCCTGGTACCTGAATCCTTCCAGCATAGAGATCTTAAATGCCGTTACAAATTCAATAAGAGAAATGTGCAGAAACTACAACATCGACGGAGTGCACTTTGATGATTATTTTTATCCTGAGATGAACGATTCTGACGAGAGCCTGAGCTTTGACAAAATTGACTGGGAATCTTCCGGCTCAGAAAAAACTCTTGAGCAATGGCGCAGGGACAATGTTTCCGCACTGGTTCAGTCCGTATACGAAGCTGTACATGAGGAGCTTGAGGACGGAGTCTTCGGCATAAGCCCTGCCGGCAACATTCCTCGTCTGACAGGAAGCCAGCAGTTTCTAGTGGATCTGGAGAAATGGATTCACAATCCAGGATACATAGACTACATTCTGCCTCAGATATACTGGGGATTTGAACCACGGCTTGCAAGCGGAGCAACAGCTCCATGGGCATTTGAAGACTGCCTTTCCAGCTGGGTCTCGCTTCTTCAGGACAGTCAGGTAAAACTGTATGCAGGACTTGCCCTGTACCGTCTGAACACCGATGTAAAGGACGGAAATGAAGTAAGCGAATGGCTTCGTTATGATGACATAATTTTCCGCCAGATAGAATGCTGCAGGCGGGAAAACAGGGTTACAGGTTTTTCACTGTTTGACTGGCGGGACCTGAAAAAAATAGAGAACAAGGTATTATAAAATTGCCCTTCCCCTTGAAAAAATTCTAAACTCCTTTCATGCAGAACAAGAATTCCTATCAGTCTGAGCTTTTTGGAAACAGGCTCAGAAAAAAATACAAAGAACTGAGAAAATGGGCGAGAAAAAATTCAATCAGCTCTTACCGGCTTTACGACCGGGACATTCCTGAAATTCCACTTTCTCTGGACATATACGAATTTCTTCCGGAAGGCATCAATTCTCCTGAAGCCTGCGCCGCTTTCATCCAGAAGCAGAATGACAGAATTTCCCGCAATGACCCTGCTGTTGAAAAAGAAATCGAAGAGCGCCGCTATGCAGTACTTTACCTGTACGAGCGTCCTTACGAAAAACCGGAGGAAGAGGAAGCTGAATGGTTTGAGCTTATGGCGCAGACAGCAGCAGGAGTTCTTAACATTTCTGCAGACCACATAATAAAAAAAGAACGAAGGCAGCAGAAAGGTCTGTCTCAATATGAGAAAACCCACGGAAAAAAAATCACCGAAGGCTTTATACAGGAAAAAGGCTTGATTTTCAAAATCGACCTTACTTCCTATCTGGATACAGGACTTTTCTTTGATCACCGCCCGCTGCGCCAGATTGTGCAGCAGAGCGCAGACTCAAAAAGAGTACTGAACCTTTTCTGCTATACGGGAAGTTTTTCCGTATATGCTGCAAGAGGAAATGCAACTTACGTTGAATCAGTTGATCTTTCAAATACATACCTTTCATGGGCAGAAGACAACATGAAAAAAAATTCCTTCCGCTCAAAAGAAAAATATACGTTCACAAAGGCAGACGTAATCGCATGGCTTGAAAAAAAAGCATTGTCATTGCCCGAGGACAAAAAATTCGACATTATAATCCTTGATCCACCTACCTTCAGCAACTCAAAATCAACTGAAAATGTTCTGGACATAAACCGTGACTGGCCCTCTCTTGTTAAAAATGCAGTAAGCATACTAAAACCAAACGGAATACTGTATTTCAGCACCAACAGCACCCGGCTTTCCTTTGACGCAAAGCTTCTTCCTAAAAACACAGACTGGAAGGACCTTACCCAGGAATCAATTCCTAAAGATTTCGAAGGAACAAAATGCCACAGGCTTTGGAAAATTCAGCTGTTCTAAAACTTGACGCACAAAATTAAATTGAATACAATTAAACTGAATTGAGGAACAGAAAAAAATGCCAGATTCATACGCTTCCCTTAAGCTTGAAAACCAGCTTTGCTTTCCATTGTACGCAGCCGCAAAAGAGGTCGTACGAAAATACAAGCCGCTGCTGGATAAAATTGACCTTACCTATACGCAATACATCACAATGATGGTGCTGTGGGAACATAAAAGCATCAGTGTAAAAAAACTTGGAGAATGCCTTTATCTGGACTCAGGTACTCTTACCCCTCTTTTAAAAAACCTTGAGAAAAAAAACTATGTCACAAGAAAACGCTCTAAAGAAGACGAACGGGTACTGGACGTTACAATAACAGAGGAAGGAATGGCCCTCAGGGATAAAGCCCTGGAAATACCGGAACAGCTTGGAAACTGCCTTAAAATAAGCAAGGATGAAGTCCAGGCCCTTTACAGCCTTCTCTACAAGCTCCTTTAAGCCCTAGAAAAAACTCAAATCCAAAAATTCCAGTTTTAAACGAAACAGGCTGCTGAAAACTTTTGCTTTCAAGCAGCCTGTTTTTATACGGCGGCAAAAATTATTTGTTGTCTGCCTTGATTCCGTAGCGTTTGTTGAAGCGGTCAATACGACCTGCTGTATCAACAAGCTTCTGCTTACCAGTATAGAACGGGTGGCATGCAGAACAGATTTCAACGCTGATGTTTTCAACAGTTGAACGTGTCTCAATAACATTACCGCAAACGCAAGTAATCTTTGTCAATTTGTATTCCGGGTGAATACCTTTTTTCATTTTTTACTCCCACTGCAGTTGCCCGGTAGCGCGGAACGAATCAAAACGATACCACAACATACAATATTGAAATATAAGTGCAAGAATAATATCACTAATAGAAAATAGTTTCAATAGGTGAACTTAATCTACTGCCGCAGTTCCTGTATTCATGCTGGCAAGGAACGCGTCGTTCGTCTTGCTCTTCTTCATGCGGTCAAGGATAAGCTCAAGGATTTCTGTATCTTCCATAGGACCAAATACCTTTCGAAGAACCCAAAGCTTCTGAAGCTCATTGTCAGTAAGCAGAAGTTCCTCACGACGGGTACCTGATTTTTTAATATTGATAGCAGGGAACAGACGGCGCTCAGCAAGCTTTCTGTCCAGGTCAATTTCACTGTTACCAGTTCCTTTGAATTCTTCAAAGATAACTTCATCCATGCGGCTTCCTGTCTCAACAAGTGCCGTAGAAATGATTGTAAGGGATCCGCCCTCCTCAATGTTTCTGGCAGCACCAAAGAATCTCTTAGGACGATGCAAAGCGTTCGAATCAACACCACCGGAAAGAACTTTTCCAGATGTAGGAACAGTTACGTTGTATGCCCTGGCAAGACGAGTAATTGAGTCAAGAAGGATTACAACGTCTCTCTTGTGCTCTACAAGGCGCTTTGCCTTTTCAAGAACCATTTCCGCAACCTGAACGTGGCGTGTAGCCTGCTCATCAAATGTTGAGGAAATAACCTCGCCCTTGATTGCCCTTTCCATTTCAGTAACTTCCTCAGGACGCTCATCGATAAGAAGAACAATAAGGTATACTTCAGGGTGGTTTGTTGTAATTGAATTTGCAATTTTCTGCATCAAAGTGGTCTTACCGGCTTTCGGAGGAGCCACGATAAGAAGACGCTGACCTTTACCGATAGGGCTGAACAGGTCAACGATTCGGCTTGAAACTTCAGTAGAAATTGTCTCAAGGCGGAGCTTTTCCTTTGGATAAAGCGGTGTAAGGTTTTCAAAAGGAATGCGGGTCTGTGCAACCCTAGGTTCGTCAAAGTTTACGGTTTCAATGCGAAGAAGAGCAAAGAACCTTTCCCCTTCCTTAGGGCTTCTGGTCTGGCCGTAAACCGTGTCACCTGTCTTAAGGTTGAACAGGCGGATCTGGCTTGGTGAAATATAAATGTCATCCGGACCAGGAAGATAGCTGTTCTGCGGGCTTCGAAGGAATCCATATCCATCAGGAAGGATTTCCAGGGAACCGGAAGCAAAGATGATTCCGCCGTGCTCTGTATGTGCCTTAAGGATTACAAATATAAGCTCCTGCTTTTTCATCGGAGCAAGATCATCCGGATTAAATCCATACTTTGTCGCAAGGTCACGAAGCTCATGCATACCCATTGCCGTAAGATCATTAATCAAAAGGCGAGGCTTATTTGCATTGTCATCAGCTCCTTCTCCGCTAGGCTGCATAATTGAAGGATCAACTGTGCCTGTAGGAACCGGCATATCCGCATGAAACATTCCCCTTCGGTTATTCATCGGGCGACGGTTGTAGCTGCTGCCGGCAGGATTGCTTCTTCCGGCATTATTGTTCCAGCGATTGTTCTGATGTCCGTATTCAGTTTCAGAAGTACGCTCTGCACCTTCTTCCTGAGCAGTCTTTACCTGAACCTTTCTTTTCGGGCGTACGATT
>JAFPCT010000110.1 GCA_017390125.1 Treponema sp. | reverse complement strand
TCATAGTCAATCCTTACTTCAGTTTCATCTTCTATGCGAAGGTAGAAAAAATCCGGCGCAAGCTGCCTTTCGAAATGCTCCGTCAGGATTTCAGCGCTTTCAGAAACCTCACCCTTAAGCACAACCTTTACAAGAGAATCCTTTGAAATGCAGTCAAGGTCATCTGCAATTTTTTTAAGGATTTCGGAAAACTCCTCCAGGGATGAGATGTTTATTTCCGGCGCATACAGCTTTCTTATCGAAGTTTCCACAAACTTTGAGGAAACCTTATGCTTTTCTTCATCCACGTCAATGAGTACATAGCCCTTCGGCCCGGTCTCATCAAAGCCCCGGCCTTCCAGGCAGCCTGAATAGCACCAGACTCCACGGGAATCAAGCTTTTCCGAAGAATATGAATGGATATGCCCTAGAGCAAGATAATCAATATTTCGGTCCTTAAGTTTTGCAAGATTGATGAAAGGCGCATCCTTTTTTCCGGAGCCTTTTACAACTTCACCATGCATCGTTACAATGTTGATTTTTGAAGAATCCAGAACAAGGGAACTGTAAATGCTTTCCGGAACTACATCCGGAAGCTCTCTGCCCGATATGCAGACCGGCCCGAAATCACAGCTGGTCCAGCAGCCTGAGGAAAACAGCCTTAAATTCTCAGGACAGTTTTCTGAGTCGAAAAAATCCTCGTTGTCGTGATTGCCCCTCAGGTACAGGAACGCAATCTCCGGATGCTGCTGAATAAGGAAAAGCACGCGCTTTTTTATGCTGCGGGCAGCACTTTTTGCCGTATCAAAAAGGTCTCCGGCTATGATAATGATTTTTACGTCATTTTCAGGAGCTTCTTTTGTCACAAGATTTGAAAACGCAAGAAAAAGTTCCTCCCGCCGCCGGGAAGCCTTTTCGCCATTTAAATTTGCATCAAGTCTGGAATCAAGATGCAGGTCTGCACAGTGAATTATCTTCAATTTTATTTCCTTAAGTATTCAACTATAACATATAATTAAATAGTTCGCACATCTGAAAATATCAATGTATAATTTAGCGATAAACCTAAAAATAAGGATGGATCTATAAAACTTTCTAAACTGTTTCCATCCGCAGCCTGCCTTACATTGATTTCAATTTTCATAACCCTAAAGTTCAAAACAACGGACTTTATGGGATTCAGAAACTTCCGTAAACTCTGGAAGAGCGGAACGGCACCTTTCCGTAGCCTTAGGGCAGCGGTATGCAAAAGGACAGCAGTTTTCCTTTTCCAAAGTTGTTTTTACTTCCAGAGAAGAAGCAGAGACAAGATTTCTTGAACCTTCGAACAGAAGTTTTGTATACGGATGAAGGGCTTCACTGTACAAGTCTGCGGCAGGAGCTTCCTCAACCAGAACCCCTCGGTACATGACGCCGATTGTATCGCAGAAATAGCATGCGACTTTAAGGTCATGGGTTATAAAAAGATAGCTTAAATTACGTTTTTCCCGCAGGTCTAGAAGCAGATTAATTATCTGTCCCTGGATGGAAACATCAAGAGCTGAAACAACTTCATCGCAGATCAAGAGCTCCGGGTTCATTATAAGCCCCCGGGCAATAGAAATGCGCTGCCTTTGTCCCCCGGAAAATTCTGCCGGCCGGCGGTTCAAATCTTCCGGACTGAGCCCTACTTCCTGAATTATCTTTTCACACAGGATGCGGGCATTATCTTTTCCCTGCCACATTGATGAATATTTAAGTCCGGAAATAAGCACGTCAAAAACGCTCATGCGCGGATTAAGTGAACGAGCCGGATCCTGGAATACATATTTCACCTTTTCGCGGTACAACTTGAGCTCTTTTCTGCCGAAACGCTCAACGTTCAGCGGCTCTGCAGGACTTTCACTTTCATCAGTCTTTGGAAAATACAAGATTTCTCCCCCTGACTGTCTGTACATCTGAATCAGCATTCTGGCAGTGGTAGTTTTTCCGCAGCCTGACTCCCCTACTATTCCGTAGGTTTTGCCGCGCTCAATGGAAAAAGAAACGTCATTTACTGCGTAAACAGTCTTCCTGTTTCTGGCAAAGAATCCGGCTTCCAGATTGAAGTGCTTGGAAAGATGGGAAATTTTAATCAAGGGTGAATTCTGCATAACCTGTTCCTTATAAATAGCTTACAGTCTGAGAAAGAGGCTTGCGGGAATTATGGTTCGGAAGAGGACCAGTTCCTTCTGAGGCGAAGCCCAGGTCAAGAAGCATGAGGACCGATTCGTTTTCCGGCAGACCAAGAAGCTCCGCAGCCTGGTCAGGATCAAAGCGGTTCAACCAGCAGCTGTCAACGCCGGCGTTGTATGCAGCAAGCATCATGTGGGTCGCAACGATAGTTGCATCTTCAATACCGGAATCACGCTTTTCTCCAGGATATGTGTATACTTCGTTTTTGTTGAATGCAACCGCAAGTACGACAGGGGCATTGTAACGGCATGGTGTAAGGGAATCTATTTTCTCAAGCCCCTCTTTTGACTGAACTACATAAACATGCTGCTCCTGCAGGTTCTTTGCAGTAGGAGCCAGTCGTCCGGCCTCAAGAATTGATTCAATCTGCTCCTTCGAAGGAACTCTGTCGCTGTATTTCTTGCAGGAATATCTGTTTTTTACAACTTCTGTAAAATCCATGTATTAATCTCCTAAAATTGTTTTTTTATTATCGGGCAATTCTAAAACTGATCGTGAATCAGCCTGTATGCAATGGAACCCGGCTTCGGACTATTCTCACATTCTTCGGGCCTGCACCAGATTGCCTCTGCGATTTCTTCCTTCTGAAGGACAAGCTCTCCGCTTTCATAATCAGCAGTAAAAGCGAGCATAAGCTGATCCGGATAAGGCCAGCCCTGACTTCCCTTGTACTTTATGTTCTTTACTTTCAGGCCAGTCTCCTCAAAAACCTCCCGGCGGACAGCATTTTCCGCAGACTCACCGGCCTCCATAAATCCTGCTATGCAGGCGAAAATATTCTGGTTGCGGTAGGTATGACGGACAAGCAGAACCTGCTCTCCCCGGTGAACAAGAACTATTACGCATGGCTCAATCCGCGGGAAATACACCTTTCCGCAGGCAGCGCATTCTTTTGCAGAAAAAGTCCTGCTGTCCTGAAGGGAACCGCCGCAGTAAGGGCAGAAACGGTTCATCACCCGCCATTCAAGTATGCTTCTTGCACGGGCAGCCCGGAAATTCAAGTCCTCCGTATTTTCGGAAAAAAATTCCCGGATGGGCTTTTGTACATAACCTTCCGGCAAAGAAACCGGTTCCGGATAATTCAGGGCAGCAACCGAAAAAGAATCATCGTTGAAAAATTCAGAATCAGGGGAAAGTTTTTTCAGAAGCAGCAGATCCTCAAAGCTCAAAAGAGAGCCGTCCTGCCTTAAAATCAGATTTTTATCCCGCAGGGCAAAACAAGTTGAAGAATCTGCTTTTTCAGGATTTGAGACAAACGGCATAAAATCAGTCCAAAGAAAAACTTTCAGGCAGAAGCTCGCCGAGAGTCATTGTCTTAAGCTCTCCAGCAGCATTCACCATTATCACTTTGAATTCCTTGCCGCAAAATTCAGCAAGAACCTGTCTGCATACACCGCAGGGAGAACAGAAACCGTCAGGAATTCCGTTCAGTCCGCCGGCAATGGCAATGACCTCAAATTCCCTGTCACCTTCACTCACAGCCTTGAAAACTGCAGTGCGTTCAGCACAGTTCGAAGGTCCGTAGGCGGCATTCTCAACATTGCATCCGGTGTATACTTTTCCGTTTTTTGCAAGAAGCGCAGCACCGACATGAAAATGAGAATAAGGCGCATAGGAAAACTTCATCATCTCAATTGCCTTTTCGGCAAGTTTTTTTTCGTCCATATAAACCTCAGCATTCCTTACCTAAAACTTCAAGAATCTGCCGCAGTATGTCCTCTGCCTCCGGCATTTTTCCCTTTCCAGAATCGCCGCAAGCAAGATGCCCTTCAGCAGGCTCCGAGACAATAATTCCGTAATGGCGGCACTTTTCAATATTGTCCTGAGTTACGGGATTTTCATACATGGCCGTATTCATGGCAGGGAAAATCATTTTCCTGCACTTTGCGGCAAGGAAAGTTGTAGTAAGCATGTCATCACAAAGACCGCTCGCAGCTTTTGCAATTACGTTTGCCGTTGCAGGAGCAATGACAAACAGATCCGCCTTTTTTGCCAGCGAGACATGATTTACGTTGAATTCAAAATTGCGGTCAAAAGTGTCCACATAGCATTTTCTGCCTGAAAGAGTTTCAAACGTAATCGGATTAATTATGTTTGTGGCGTTTTTTGTCATGATCACGTTAACTTCGGCGCCGTTTTTTATCAGGAGACTGGTAAGAGAGGCTGCTTTATAAGCCGCGATGCTGCCAGAAACTCCAAGAACAATTGATTTTCCCTTTATCATACCCTTAGTTTACAACATTTTGCATTATTTTAACACAGTTTTTTATAAAAGAAGGACTGTCCCAGCCGGACGGAAACTCCACCGGCAAGAACAGTCCTTCAGATAGTTTATGTCTCTCAAGCCTATTTCTATGCTTTAGATTCAAGTTAATTTTTATGCGTTCTCATAATCATCCTGAAGAGCATCATATCCAGACTCTCCGGTTCGAACCTTGATTACATCTTCAACCGGGTAAACGAAAATCTTTCCGTCTCCGATATGACCTGTATAAAGAACTTTCTTTGCAGCAGCAATGACAGTCTCTACAGGAACCTTTGCAACGACGATCTCAACCTTAACTTTTGGAAGAAGGTCCATTGTCTGAACAGGGGCACCTCGGTAGAACTCGTCCTTACCTTTCTGCATTCCGCAGCCCATTGCGTTGATTACTGTCATACCAGTGATTCCGATTCCATTAAGCGCATTCTTAAGGGCATCAAATTTTCTCTGGCGGGTAATGATGACAATCTTGTGAGCCGTAACGTCTCGTGAAGAAGGACGTGTGGCAGGCTCAACCTTAACAGGAACAGCCTCACTTTCCGGAAGGGCAACACCAGCAACAATAGCCTCCTCAACTTCTTCTTCTGAATACTGAAGGGCAAATCCTGCATAGCTTGAAGCAAGACCGTGCTCAAGGCGGTCAAGACCAACAATTTCTTCCTCGGCAGAAACACGAAGGCCGATTGTCTTTTTAAGGATTGCATAGGCAATTGTAATTGTAACCACTGTCCAGATGATGATGATGAACATACCGCCGAACTGTTTTGCCAGCTGGCCGAATCCTCCGCCGTAGAAAACACCTTCTGTAATTCCTGCAAGCTCAAATCCTGGAGCAGACTTTGTTGCAAAAAGACCAACAGCAATTGTACCCCAGATACCGTTCATCATATGTACACCTACAGCACCAACCGGGTCATCGATGTGGAGCTTGTAGTCAAGAAGCCAGATTCCGAAAATTACCAGAAGACCGGCAACAACACCGATTATTGCAGCACCAGCACAGTCTGTAACGTCACAAGGAGCTGTGATTGCAACAAGACCAGCAAGGGAAGCGTTCAGACACATTGAAACATCAGGCTTTCCGTACTTAATCCACGTGAAGCACATTGCGACAACTGTAGCAACGGCAGGAGCAACTGTTGTAGTAAGGAATACAGAACCCAATGTAGGAATATCAGTAGCAGCAGCACCGTTGAATCCATACCAACCCAACCAAAGGATGAATACACCAAGAGCACCCATGGCGATGTTGTGTCCTGGAAAACCATGAACTTTTGTTACCTTGCCGTTTCTGTCCCGGTCAAACTTTCCAAGACGCGGACCAAGAATAGCAGCACCAATCAAGGCACAGATACCGCCTACCATGTGGATGCAGGCAGAACCAGCATAATCGTGGAATCCCCACTGAGCAAGGAATCCGCCGCCCCATGTCCAGTGAGCTTCAATCGGATAAATGATTCCTGAAATGATTGCAGAATAAAGACAATATGTGCTGAACTTCGTTCGTTCTGCCATTGCACCAGAAACGATGGTAGCAGTTGTAGCACAGAACACAAGGTTGAATACAAAACCAGAGAAATCAAATGAAGCATACTGGGTGAACACAGCAAATCCAGGCTTTCCAAGGAAACTCCAGATACCCTTGCTTACTTCTCCTGTTACAGGATCTGTGTAGGAAAGCATGAAAGAAGCACCGATCAAAAACCACATCACTGTACCAATACAGAAATCCATCAAGTTTTTCATGATGATGTTTCCAGTGTTTTTTGCCCGGGTAAAACCTGCTTCTACCATTGCAAAACCGGCCTGCATCCAGAATACAAGCGCAGCACCAGCCAAGAACCAGACTCCCCAAATATCAGCATTCAGGGAATCAAT
>JAFPCT010000109.1 GCA_017390125.1 Treponema sp. | reverse complement strand
GTTCCTTCTGGAAACTTTTTTGAATAATCAGAAATTTCGTACTTTATGTTCGGAACATTTTCAAACCGCTTTTTTGCAACAGAAAGCATTTCTTCCGCAATGTCAGAAAGCACATAATTTGCATCAGGAAAATGAGGATACCAGAAAGACGCAAGAAGCCCCGTTCCGCTTCCAAGGTCAAAAACTAGTTCAGGCTTTTTTTCAAGCGACTTTGCCGCAAAATCCGTCGCCGAAACATAATAATCCTCAAAACACGGAATGAATTTCCTTCGGTTTTCGTCGTATTCTTTTGCAATCAGGTTAAACTGGTCTTGAATGTTCATGGGCGAGCTCCTTGCGAGGGTTGGGATTTTTAAAATTGAAAAAGTCAACTTTCGTACAGTCTAAAAATACCCTAAATTTAAGCAGCTGTACAGTTTTTCTTTTTTCAACGTTGCAAAGAATGACTCCATTCTTGCTTTGTCAGGATTCTCGTCCAGAATCCTGTGGATTTCTGCAAGCAGTGACTGCCACTTTTTGGGACGCTCACCATTGTTCAGCCATTTGTAATAACCGCGTTCATTAACCGAAAGAGAGCTGCACATCCTGTTCACATGAAATTTCTTTCTCTGGTCATGAATAAACCAGTAGAAGCTCCGTACACTTACCTCTTCTCCCCACATATTGAGAATCCACATTAAAATTACTATAATCATCTCACTATGGCTGGATATTATGATTTCTATGACGTGGCTGTTGTTGGAGCAGGCCACGCCGGAGTTGAGGCGGCTCTTTCCTGTGCCCACATGGGATTAAAGACAATTGTCATTACACAGACCCCGGACGCAATCGGGCGCATGAGCTGCAACCCGTCTATCGGCGGAATTGCAAAGGGCAATATCGTACGGGAAATAGATGCTCTCGGCGGCGAAATGGCAAAACTCATAGACAAATCAATGATTCAGTTCCGCATGCTCAATAAAAGCCGTGGTCCTGCCGTTCAGGCGCCGCGAAGCCAGGCGGACAAAATCACCTATTCCCAGCTTGCCAGAAAAACGCTTGAAACTACCCCAAACCTTGTTACGCTTATGGACGTGGTGATTGATATTCTGACCACAGACAGCGAAACGCCACTTCCGCCGGACTCGGACAGCTCTGCAGAAAAAGGTTCCATACCGGGAGAACACAGAAGCAGCTCAAAAGGAACAATGAGGCAGAAAATCACAGGAATCGTAACTGAACGCGGCCGTGTAATTCCATGCCGTTCCCTAGTCCTTACCACAGGAACATTTCTGGGCGGACGAATTTTCATCGGCGAATATGACGCTCCATGCGGACGAATCGGAGAGCCTGCTGCATACGGACTTACAGCAAGCCTTCATAAGCTCGGATTCACCACAGGAAGACTCAAGACTGGTACACCTCCTAGAATTTTGAAATCAACCATTGATTTTTCAAAGCTTGAGCTGAACAACGGCGATGACGAAATAATCCCGTTCAGCTTTGAGACAGAAAAAGTTGAGCGCCCTATGGTTCCATGCCATGTTGTATACACAAATCCAGAAACTCACAAAATAATCCGGGAAAATATAAACCGTTCCCCGCTTTACAGCGGAAAAATCAGCGGAATCGGTCCGCGCTACTGTCCTTCCATCGAAGACAAGGTAATGCGTTTCGAAGAACGGGAGCGTCACCAGATTTTCGTAGAGCCGGAAGGTCTTGAAACGGATGAAATGTACATGAACGGCTTTTCATCAAGTCTGCCGGAATGCGTTCAGGATGCATTCATGCGCACAATGCCGGGCTTTGAGAATGCAGTTCAGAGCCGTCCGGGTTACGCAGTTGAATACGACTATGTAGAACCGACCCAGCTTTATCCTAGCCTTGAGACAAAGCGCGTTGCCGGGCTTTTTGACGCCGGACAGATTAACGGAACAAGCGGATACGAAGAAGCTGCAGGCCAGGGGCTTGTCGCCGGAATCAACGCCGGACTCTATGCCCGTGCCCACAAGTCATTCTGCGGACCGCTTTGCACTCTGCCAAATGATTTGAACGGAGTTGCGGCAAGTCAGGAACCGGGAGCATTCTGCCCTAAAGCCGTTATGAATGCCGCAGAAGAAAAACGATTCTTTGAAATAAGCGCAGGAATAAACAGACGGCTTAATGACATTGAGGAGCAGAGCCAGAAAGAATCAGGCTTTGATAATTTCAGAAAAATACCAGAATGGGAACCTCTGGTACTTGGACGCGACGAAGCATACATCGGAGTTCTCATCGATGACCTTGTAACGCTGGGAACAAAAGAACCATACCGAATGTTTACAGCCCGTGCAGAATACAGGCTCAAGCTCCGTCACGATACTGCCGACCAGCGTCTGACAAAATACGCATACAAAGCAGGATTAAAAACAAAGGCTCAGCTTGACGCCGTAAACGCAAAATACGCAGAACTGGATGAAATCGTTGCACAGCTCCTTAAAAAACCCCAGATGGAAAATCCTGGTTATCCGGAAAAAGTGTGGGAAGAGGCAAAGATTCAGTTCAAGTACAAGTATTACATTGAAAAGCAGGACAAACGGGTTGAAAAAATGCACAAGATGGAAAATGTACGAATTCCTCTGGACTTTGATTACGGTGCAATCCCGGCCCTGAGCGCAGAAAGCCGCAACAAACTTGAGAAAGTACGTCCTCTGACACTTGGACAGGCGGAACGAATCAGCGGAATCCGCAACAGCGATATAATGCTGTTAATGGTATATCTTCGCTAAAACTCAGGTTTATCTTCGCTAGTTGTTTCTCAGCACGTCTACTATGTGGGTGCCGGCGCCTAAAAGCTCCGGCCGCTCGCTTATGGCTATGGTGTATTCAACAAAATGACGGAAAGTCTCTTCGTCCATTGCGTTCAGTTCGCGGCGCATATAGTCGGCGGCACCTTCCTGGCTGAATATTTTTACCCTTTCAAGTCCGCTTTTCTGCTGAACCGCATTGATGTCCTCAAGCCGCACATAGCTGTACAAATCATCCGGCTGGGTAATCGTATGAAAATCTTCCGTGAGCCAGCCTTTTTCAAGACATTCGTTAATCTTGTTTTCTCCAAAGCAATAGCGGATGATTGCATTTTCATTCAATATATAAGCCGCAAAAATAAGCCCGCCCGGTTTTGTAATACGCTTCAGCTGCTCAAGAACACAAAGCCTTTCCTCTTCCGTATGCAGGTGATACATAGGACCGAAGCATAAAGTAATGTCAAAACGATGTTCTTCAAGGAAATGCAGGTCCAGCGCATTTCCCTGCCATGTCTTTATTTTTTCATGTTTGGAACGGAGCACTTCGATATTCCGCTTAACAAGCTCTACAGCGGTAAGATTGTGCCCAAGGTGACAAAGCTCCACAGAATAACGTCCCGTTCCGCAGCCAATATCGGCAATCTCAAGGTCTGTCCGCCCGTCAATCGCCTTTTTGATGTGATGCATAGTACAGGACATTTCGACAATCCCGTGACGGGTCGTCAGTCTGTGGTCTTCATTGAATTTATTGTAGTATTTTTCGATATTCGTCATTAGAATGCGGCGTCAACTTTTGCGCACCATGCAGCTTTCTCTTCATCGCTTATGAACAGAGCGTTGAATCCGTTCTTTACAAGCTGCTTGATTTCATCCATTGTCCAGCCGGCTTCATGATGAAGCTTCCAGTATTCATCTACAAGAGAAACCTTGAAGAATACAGGGTCATCTGTGTTAACTGTAACGAAAAGTCCTCTTTTGAAGAATTCTGTAATCGGATGTTCCTTGATTGATTTTACGAATTTCTTTGTAAACACGTTGCTTGTAGGGCAAACTTCAAGAACAATGCTGTCATCCTTAAGCTTCTGCATGAGCTTTTCGTCCTGAATTGCGCTGATACAGTGGCCTACACGCGTTACATGACAGTAATTCAAGGCATCCCAAATTGATTCCGGTCCGACATCCTCACCGGCGTGAGCAACAACTTTGCAGCCATCTTTTACTGCCAGATCGTAAACAGGAGCATAATCCTTTGCAGGCCCCTTGCTTTCAGCACCGCCAAGACCAATTCCAATGATGTTTTCACTTGGGAACTGCTTGAGCAGGTTGTAATTGTTCATGGCATTTTCGCAACCAAACGTACGGCTTACATCCATAAGCAGTTTTACTGTGATTCCGTGCTTTTCCTTTATTTCTGCAATCTTGCGGTCAAAAATCCGCACCATGTCTTCGTATTTAAAACCATGCTTCAGGAAAGAAGTAGGAGCAAAGAAAGCTTCTGTATAAACAATTCCGTTGTTCACAAGATAAGTTGCAAGATCATTGAAAATGTAGTCAAAATCTTCAACAGACGTATAAAGAGCCTGAACCTTGAGGAATGCCTGAATAAATC
>JAFPCT010000108.1 GCA_017390125.1 Treponema sp. | reverse complement strand
GAACCTTGATCTTCTGAAAAAAGGTACCATCGCAGACATTGCGGCCATTGTACGCTGCCTGTACAACCGAAGCAAAGTAAAGGAACTTCCTATTCTTGAACGCAAACTTTACGATCAGGCAAAGAAACTTCTTGAAGACGAGATTTCGATTGCAATGGGCATGGACGTAAAGGAAGTTGAATCAAAGATTCACCTTAAGCTCGAACCTCCTGGATCTCAGCCAAAAATTAAGCATATTATTGACGACTTTGATGACGAAGACGACGATTTGATGAATGACGTTTCTTCTTCAAAAAAGGATAAAGACGATTCACGCGACGATGAAGAAGATGACTCAGACGATGCAGCTGACTCAGATGATTCCGGCGATTTTGATGACTCTGACGACGATGAATTCTAATAAAAAAATTGCACTTATTATAGCGGCCGCAGGCTCTTCCACCCGGATGGGTCTGGGATGCAAAAAAGAGTACCTTCCGTTAGACGAAGGTACTGTTCTTTCCGCCTCCGTAAAAACATTCCTTTCCACAATAAAAATCATAAAGCTTGTAATAACTGTTCCAAAAAACGGACAGGCTGATGCTGAAAAGGCACTTTTTAAAGATCCTGCCCTTTCCTCTCTGCTTAAAAAAACGGAATTTTCCTTCGTGGAAGGCGGAAAAACCCGGCAGGAAAGCGTTTTCAACGCGCTTTCTGCCCTTTCTTCCTCAGAACCGGACATTGTCCTTATTCATGACGGTGCCCGCCCTTTTGTAACTAAAAAGATAATAATTGATACCTTAAATGCCACGGCAGAATACGGAGCTGCAGTTCCTGGACTTACTCCAGTTGATACCCAGAAGCTCCTTGATGAAAACGGCTTTATCATGGAACATCTCACCCGAAGCCGCATGAGCGCCGTCCAGACACCTCAGGGATTTTCATTCCGGGAACTGCTTGCGGCCCACCAGAAAGCCCGTGCCGACAACGAAGAATATACAGATGACACGGAAATCTGGGGAAAATATCAGGGCAAGGTAAAAAATGTATCCGGCGATCCTTGCAACAAAAAAATCACTTATGCCGAAGACTATTCAAAAACGGAAACAGATATGAGCGAAGTAAACATCAGGACAGGATTAGGCTACGATCTGCACAGACTTGTTGAAGGCAGAAAACTTGTTCTCGGAGGAATAGAGATTCCTTTTGAAAAAGGCGAGGACGGACATTCCGACGGAGACGTTCTGCTTCATGCAATAACAGACGCCCTGCTTGGTGCAAGCGGTCTGGGGGACATAGGAAGCTATTTTCCGCCGGAAGACCCAAAATGGAAGAATGCCGATTCGAAAATGCTCTTGAAAACTGTATGGCAGGATATAAAAAATGCAGGCTGGTCTCTGATAAACCTTGACTGCGTAATAAAACTTGAGCGGCCTAAATTCCTGTGCCACAGAAACGAAGTGATAGATTCAATTGCAGGCATACTGGAAACAGACCGCTCACGAATTTTCGTCAAGGCAAAAACCGGAGAAAAACTAGGTTCTGTAGGAGAAGGCAGAGCCGTGGAAACCTGGGCTACATGCCTCCTTCAAAAAACCAGAAACTAGTAAAGAACAGCAATTTTCTGTCTGGCAAGTTTTCCTGTAAGGATACCGCCCTGAACAGTAAACTTATTCTTCTTTGTAGCGTGATCAACATATACGCCGTCCGGAAGCTCAACTGGAATTGAAACTTTCTGGGCTTTTGTCTCATTCACGTTTATAAGAACGGCTCCTTTCTTTCCGCGAAGAACTGCAAGAAGACTTGGATTCACTCCGTTTACAAGCTGTTCCGGCTCACCAGTCATTTCTGTTCTGAATTTATTAACAGCAACAACTTCCGGATTGAAATATTCATCATTTCCTTCGTCACCGATTTTAGAAACTCCAGGAAACTGAGTTGCTTCCGCTCCCTTAGGACGGTTGAAGAAAAGGGGAGTTCCGCCGGCACGGGCACAAATCAAAGCCCAGCCAAGACGAAGCTGCGCATGAGTAAGTCCGGCAGACTCACCATGGTTTGCATAAGTATCATGAGATTCAACCCAGGTGACGATGTTTTCCGGAGCGGCCGGATGACGCCAGTCATTGAGTCCTTTTGCAGCGAATTTTGCAGACTTAAGGGCGCTGCGCAAAATTGCGCCGTAACTAGAGGCAACTACAGGCATAATCTTTCCGTAATCCCCTTCCCGGCTTTTTCTGCCCTGCAGAACTTCTCCATAAATGAAAAGATTCTCGGCATTTTTAAGCCATACACCGTCAATCGGTTCCTTTCCCAGAAAAATCGGCCAGAAATTATTTTTCGGGCTGTACGCATCTTTCGGATCGTCAGGCAGACCAATGTGCTTTGCTGTATCATAGCGGAAACCGTCAGCACCGCAGTCAATGAGGTCATTTACATATTTCATGTAGTATGCCTGAAAAAGGGGATTTTCAGTATTTACGTCAGGAAGTCCGCCCATCTGAGCTGTAGTACATTCAAGGCGGTCATCATAATTGCGGATCTGATGGTCGCTGTTTTTGTGGAACATCTTGCTCATTCCGCCCACAGCCTCTGCGAATTCAGAAGCTATTTCCGAAATGCGCGGCGTAGTATGGTTCGGGAGAACGTCTACAATAACTGCAATGCCAAGCTCATCAGCCTTCTTGCTCATAGAAATAAAATCATCACGGGTACCGAGCTGGTAGTTTCCGATTTTCCAGTCTGTCGGCTGATAGTGATAATACCATTTTCCGGTCGTGTCATCGCTCATGAGATTCAAGTCTCCGTAATCGCCTACCAGACAGGTATTGGCAGGAGAGGTCTGAACTGACGTAAAACCGGCTTCCTTTATTTTAGGAAGATTCTTTTCGATTGTCTTGAACGACCAGCACCAGGCATGAAGGATGGCGCCATTTTTAATCTGTTCCTTTGACTGAGAAAAAACTGGAAATAATACAAAGACAGCACAAAGGAAAATTGTAAGTGTTTTTAATAGTCTCATGCTTTAAATTATACAGTACAAAAAACCTACGGGCAAACAAAAAGCACGAAACCAGATTATTTTCTATTCCTGAGGCAATTCAAGGATGAGGTCAACCTCACTGAGAGAAATTCCACAGCGTTTTGCAATCTCACTGTCTTTCCAGCCCTGAGCTTTCAATGTCCTTACAAGATCGCGGATCTGAGGAGTTACCCTGTGGCTTTCAGTGCGGTCCCCGTCATTTGAAATCGAAGTGATTGTCTTAAGGGCATTGAATTTTTTATCGATTTCGCCGGAAAGTTCCTGAAGGCGCATTTCCGTGCGGGCAATTCCGTTGCGGGCTGAGTTAATGTCCTCAATTCGCTGCTCAGCATTCTTGAACAAGTCTTCAAGGGAATCAAGCTTTTCAGTTGCCTCCCCAATCTTCGGACCATTTTTCAAAAGCTGGTCAACATTATGCTGAACGTCCCGGATTTCATCCGGCAAAGTCTCTGCCTGGCGAGAACATTCAGAAAGACGCTTTTCAAGTTCCTTGAGCGATTCGAAAGAAGTGTCCACGTCTTTCAGAACGCGGTCAATGACATCATTTTTCTGCTCGAGCCTGTCATAACGCTTTGAAATATCAGCAAGAGATTCCTGGAAATCCCTTACATGAACCTCCATGTTCTGAAGGTCGTCATATGTTGTATTTAAGCCGCGGATTTTTTCGTCAATCTGACCAGAAAGCCCGATCATTTTGTCGTAGCGCTGGGCAATTGAGTCCACGTTGTTTTTTGCAGATTCAAATTCTGAATATTTGTGCTCAATGTCATCCTTGATGCGGCAAATCTGGTTGTACTGAGACGTAAGGTCGGTTGCAACATTTCTGAATTCCTCAAGACGTTCAAAGTCATCGTTAAGGCTTTCAATCTTGTCATCAAGCTGCTTCTTCATCTGGTCTGCTTTTTCATAAATGCTCATCTGAGCCTTGATAGCCTGAAGCTCCTTGAGAAGTTCGCTCATCTGTGTCTGCATTGCGTTTGAGTCGCCCTGCATCTTCATTACAAAGGCCGCCTGCTCCGTTCTGCTCTTATCTGAAATCTTCTGGATTTCAGAATTAAGCTCCTGAAGCTTGCGTGAAGATTCTGTGTTCTGACTGCGTACACGTTCTTCAGTATCTTTGAGCATCTGCTCGTACATCTTTGTAAGCTGGTCAATGATTTGCTGAGCACGGCTTTCATAAGCCTTTACAGAATCATCAGTTTTTTCGTTAAGCTCATCGATCTTACGGCCGGAATCGTCAACAAGCTGCTGGAATTCGTTGGAAATATAACCTTCGGCTTCCTTTACCTTGTG
>JAFPCT010000107.1 GCA_017390125.1 Treponema sp. | reverse complement strand
CTTTCTTTTGTAAGCGGAAAGAGCCTTGTTCCTTTTCCTCCTCCTAAAATGAGGCACACTACACGCAGTTTACTTCTCTCTAATGAATCCATAATAGACAGTATAAACGGAGTTCATAAAATTTCAAAGACTTATTGTGTAAATAGATGAAAATTCATTCTAAACCTATTTTTTCATATTCCGATAATTAAAGTGAACATTTTAATGTGGTGGGAAGCAGTTTTTGCTGCGGAACATGGGGGTAAAAAATGATAAGAGGCTGGTATACCGGCGCAAGCGGAATGAATGCACAGCAGAACAGGCTGGATGCAATTTCAAACAATCTTGCAAATGTTGATACTGCAGGCTACAAAAAAGATGTAACTGTAAGCAAGAATTTTCCAGAGCTCCTTTTGAGACGCATGAATCTTGACGGTGTATATGAAACTCCGTTTGGTTCAGCAGATGCGTCTCCCGTAATCGGAAAACTCGGACTTGGTGTAGAAACAAATGAAAATTACACGGATTTTTCACAGGGTTCTTTCCGTCAGACTGATTCAAACTGCGACATAGCTTTTTCCGACAAAGGATTTTTCTGTATTGAAACACCTCTTGGAGAACGATATACACGCGACGGAAACTTCATTCTTGGAAAAGAAGGTATCCTTCTTACAAAAGACGGATACCCTGTTCTCGGCGAAAAAGGCTATATTCATGCAGAGAATGACCGATTTACGGTAAATTCAGACGGAATGATTACAGGAGAGGACGGCAACCTTATTGACAGGTTCAAGGTTGTGCGCTTTGACAATGAGCGCTACCTTAAAAAAATGGGTGCAAACCTTTACAGCTCGAACGATATTTCCGGATATGCGCATATTGCAGAAGGAAACGAGCGTCCAAGAATGATTCAGGGCTATCTTGAGACATCAAACGTAAATGTAGTTAATGAGATGGTTCAGATGATTGAAGTGAACCGGGCGTACGAGGCAAACCAGAAGACAATCACAAGTGAAGATTCAATGATGGGCACCTTGTGGGGCAAAACTGCCGTATTCAACGGTCGATAGGAGTAAATAGATGGTAAGAAGTTTGTGGACAGCTGCTACAGGAATGAACGGACAGCAGCAGAATATGGATGCTATTTCAAACAACCTTTCAAACGTTAATACAACAGGTTTCAAACAGCAGCGCGTTGAATTTGAGGACCTGATTTATCAGAACGTAAAGCTTGCCGGTACTCCTGCAACAGAAGATACTGTTACTCCTGTAGGAATTCAGCAGGGCGCAGGTGTGAAACTTGCTGCAACACAGCGCATAATGAAGCAGGGAAGCCTTCAGTCAACAGGTGTTGATACAGATGTTGCTATTGTCGGAGAAGGTTTCTTCCGCGTTCAGAAATATGACGGAAGCTATGCGTATACTCGCGACGGTTCTTTCAAGGTTGATATGAACGGACAGCTTGTAACTTCAAACGGAAACCGCGTTCTTCCGGAAATAATTCTTCCTGAAGGATACGATGTTTCTACAATGAATATTACTCAGACTGGACGTGTAAGCGTAAAGGTTAACGGCGGAAATGAGCCTGTGGAAGTAGGACAGCTTGAATTGTTCCGTTTCCCAAACAGTGTTGGTCTCCAGGCAGACGGTGACAACATGTTCATTGAGACAGCAGCATCTGGAGAAGCTTTTGGCGGTCGTCCTGGATTTGAAGGTTTTGGTGATACCCGCCACAAGTTCCTTGAAATGTCAAACGTAAGCGTTGTAAATGAAATGGTTCAGATGATTGTTGCTCAGAGAGCCTATGAGTTCAACTCAAAGGCAATTCAGACCAGCGATACAATGCTTCAGACAGCAGTAAACTTGAAGCGATAGAATTGAAATGCATCTGATGCAGTTCTGACAGGCGGATGAGCGGATCTCTTGAAAAAAGTTTCCGGTTTCCGCCTTTTTCTTTTCCTTAACAAATTTCTTGCAATGCCGATAAATTAATCAGAGGTGGAAAATATGGAAATGGGTTTGGTAAATGCATTCAGCGGAATAACTGGCGGCGAAGGTGCATTAACTTCATCAAGAATGAATGCCGACAGCTCAAAGTTTATGGATTTAATCCGCTCTGTCCAGGGCAAGGAAAAGGAAACCCTTTCTTTTTCTCAGGTCGTGCAGGACGGAAAATTGAACGGCGATTTTGTTTCCGGATTCAGCGGAACTTTTTCTTCAGAGGCCGATAAAGCTGCCCTTCCTTCTGGTGCCGCTGCAAATCAGGCGAACGCTCATGTTCAGCCTAAGAAAATTGACAAGACTTCAAAACTGTATGAAAAATCACTTGAGCTTGAAAGTTATTTTGTAAAACAGATGCTTTCTGAGATGCGCAAAACTGTGAGCAAGTCTGCTCTTGGGGGCAGTGATTTTGCCGGAAAGATGTATGAGGACATGCTGTTTGATGAATATGCCGCAAGTATGACGAAAAATGCAGGTTTCGGCCTTGCCGATCAGATATATTTGAGCCTTAGTGTTTAGGCTGTGAAAGGTTCTGCTTTGAGCGCAGGACCTTTTTTGTTTCCGACAAGATTTGCACATAACTCTGTATTACGCTAAAATAAAAATATGTCTAAAAATAAATTACCGGAAGACCTGAAAGGTGTTCACATTCATTTTGTAGGAATTAAAGGAACCGGAATGGCGGCCCTTGTGGAAATTCTGTTTCGCCGCGGAGCCGTAATAACCGGAAGTGATGTTTCTGAACGTTTTTACACAGACGAAATAATAGAAAAACTTGGACTTAAGGCTCTGCCTTTCAGTGAAAGCAACATTACGGACAAAATACAGTATGTTGTCTATTCCTCTGCATACAAGCTTGATAAAAATCCAGATCTGATTGCTGCCGCTAAAAAAAACGTACCGTGCCTGCTTTATACTGAAGCGCTGGGTTCTTATTCTGAGCGTGCGTACAGCGCAGGAATCTGCGGCGTGCATGGAAAGACATCTACAACGGGACTTACAGGAACAGTCCTTAAGGAACTTCCGCTGCCGTGTCAGGTTCTTGCCGGAAGTGTAATCAATTCATTCGGAAATAACTGTACTTATACTTCTGCTGACTGTGCTTCTAGCAGCCGTCCCTATTTTGTTGCAGAAACCTGCGAATACCAGAAGCATTTCATGTCTTTCTGTCCTCAGAAAATTGTACTTACTTCTGTTGAGCCGGATCATCAGGATTTTTATCCTGAATATGAAGATATCCGGGATGCGTTTGTCGATTATTTATGCAAGCTTCCGGAGGGCGGCCAGGTAATTTACTGTGCAGACGATGCAGGTTCGGTTGAAACTGCCGGTATTGCAGGCAGGAAACGTCCTGACCTTAAGATGATTCCTTACGGAGAAAAGGCTTCCGGTGACTATCATCTTGAATTCAAATCGGTAAAAAATGAGCGTAATTCATTTTCTCTTTCTCTGTTCAAAGGTGATCTTTCCCTTAAGGTTCCGGGAAAACATGAGGTTCGTGACGCTGCGGCTGCTGTCGCTCTTGCCTGTGAGCTCCTGCGCACAGACGGAAAAAATCCTTCTGAATTCGAGAAAAATATAAGGGCTGGTCTTTTGAACTTTTCCGGCGGAAAGCGAAGAAGTGAAATCGTTGGCTCTGTTCGCACAAAGAACGGTACCTCCGCAATCATTATTGATGATTACGGTCATCATCCTACTGCCGTCCGCACAACCCTTGCCGGTTTTAGAGAATTTTACAGCAGAAGAAGGATAATAGTTGACTTCATGAGCCATACTTATTCTCGTACTCAGGCTCTTCTTGCAGAATTTGCAGGAAGTTTTTCCAGCGCAGATACAGTAATCCTTCATAAAATCTATTCTTCTGCACGGGAAAATCCGGCTGATTTCAACATTACTGGTGAAACTCTGTTTGAGGAGACAAAGAAAAATCATGATGACGTCCATTATTTTGAGGAAGTTCTTGATGCAAAGAATTTTGTCCTTTCAGAACTTGAAAAACCTCTTGATAAAAATAAATACCCGGACGGTTTCCTCTTTGTAACTATGGGAGCCGGAAACAACTGGGTTTTGGGAACTGAAATTAATAAGGAATTGAAATAATATGACAAGCATGACAGGCTATGCCTACAAAGAAGAATCATTTGAAAATGCAGTGGTTTCTGTTGAGGTGAAATCCGTAAATTCCCGTTTTCTGGATCTTACGGTTAATCTCCCTTCATATCTTAATCCCCTTGAATCATCTTTTCGTTCTCTCGTTTCTCAGAAGGTTGTTCGTGGAAAGGTTGATGTTTTTGTAAGGGTTAAGGAACTTGAATCTGATACCGAGGTTACTGCAGATGCAAATGCAGCAAAATCCTATCAGAAGGCAATAATGCAGGTTGCTCAGGTCTGCGGCTATTCTGCAGATCAGATTCCTCTCAGCCTTATCATAAGTCAGCCTGGCGTTCTTAATGTTAATAAAACTTATGACGTTGAGAAATACCGTGCTATGATTCTTCCTGTGCTAACAGCCGCTCTTGAAACTCTTGCGGCAGATCGTCAGAGAGAAGGCGAAAACTTGAAGGCTGATCTTCTTGAGAAGCTTTCTGTCCTTGATGAATGTGCGGCTTTCTTTAAGGAATGGCAGCCTAAGATGGAAGAAAATTTCAAGGAGAACATTACCAGAAAGTTCAATGAGCTTTTGGGAGATTCTGCTGATGAAAACCGCATTATGACTGAAACCGCGGCCCTTCTTGTAAAATACACAATCAATGAAGAAATTGTACGCCTTCACAGCCATTTAAAAGCTATGCGCGAGGAAATAATGAATAATCCTGTTCCTGGAAAGAAACTTGATTTTATATGCCAGGAAGCTAATCGTGAGATAAATACAATTGGAAGCAAGAATCAGTTTGCAGAAGTAGGGGCAATGGTCGTAAAAGCCAAAGATGCGCTTGAAAATATCCGCGAGCAGAGCAAGAATGTAGAGTAAATATAAGCGAGGTAAAATATGAAACTAAACAAAGATGTAAGGGTTGCCATAAGCGGAAAATCCGGATGCGGAAATACAACTGTAAGTACGCTTCTTTCTGAAAAACTTGGCGTAAAGCTCATTAATTATACTTTCCGTCAGCTTGCTGCTGAAAAAAATCTTACGCTTGCCCAGGTTATTGAAAATGCTAAGACAGATGATTCCTACGACATTTTTGTTGATAATCATCAGGTTGAACTGGCCAAGGCTGAGCCTTGTGTTTTAGGAAGCCGCCTTGCCGTATGGATGCTTAAAGAAGCTGACCTTAAGGTTTATCTTTTTGCAAGCGATGACACCCGTGCAAAACGCATACTGAACAGGGAAGGGGGAGATCTGCAGGAAATCAAAAATTTTACTGCAATGCGTGACAGCGAGGATTCCCGCCGTTATTTGAAGCTTTATCAGATTGACAACAATAAGTACGATTTTTGTGACATGATCATTGATACTGCCGATTATAATCCTGAGCAGATTGTCGGTCTTATAATCGAAGAGCTTAAAAAAAGAAAACTGATATCTGAGTGATTACTGAGCCTGCAAGGCCGTTAAAATAATAAATCCTGAAAGCGATTAGGTTCGCCTTCAGGATTTTTTTATAGACAGATTTGACTCTTAGTATTTGCTGTCTGCAAAACCAATCCAGCCGTCTTTCTCAACAAGAGCTTTTTCAAAGTCATCAAGTTTGAAAGGATAGCTCTTTGAGAGGCTTCCTGCAATGAGTTTTACTTTTGCAGTTCCGTCATCATTGAATACAACCTTGCATTCTGTGTCTTTGTCTGCAAAAGTGCGGAACATGTCTTCGATAGACTTTTTGTCCATTTCAATTGCCATCATGCCGCAGTTGTACATGTTCTGTCGGAAAATGCGCGCAAAGTTTGTTGCAACAACAACATAAATTCCATTTACTTCAAGAGCCCATGGAGCATGCTCACGGCTTGAGCCGCAGCCGAAATTTTCGCGGGTAATGATTACCTTTTTGCCTGCTACATCTGTTTTCGGGTTAAATCCGTCAAGCTTAAGGTCTTCCAGCAGATACGGTTTCAATGCCTGCTTTGAAATTTCTGTAAGATATTTCGCAGGAATGATTTCATCAGTATTGATGTCTGAGCGATCAAGAAATAATACGTTGCCGCCAAATTGTTTCATTTTTAATTCCTCCTGAGAGAAGCTCTGTATTGCTTCCTTATTTATAGAGCGGAGAGTTTGTGATTGTTCCTGTTATAGCTGTTGCAGCAGCTGTTGCAGGACTCATCAAGTGAACCATACCGCCTTTTCCCATACGTCCATTGAAGTTTCGGTTTGTGGTAGAAGCACATACTTCGCCGTTTGCAAGTACGCCGTTACTCATTCCAAGACATGCACCGCAAGTTGGGTTTGTAACACAGAATCCTGCGTCAAGGAAAATACTGATAAGTCCTTCTTCTACAGCCATCTTGTAAATTTTTGGTGTAGCAGGGCTTACTATTCCTCGTACGCCTTCTGCAAGTTTATGACCCTTAAGCACCTGAGCGGCAATGCGCAGATCGCTTATTCTTCCGTTTGTACATGAACCGATGTAAATCTGGTTTACCTTTGTTCCTGTCATTTCAGAAATCTTCTTTACCTGATCCGGTTTGTAGCCGACTGTACATACAGGCTCAAGGTCAGAAAGGTCATATGTATATACTTTTTCGTACTTTGCGTCATCGTCAGAGCGCCACTGTTTGTAATCTTCAATGGCCTCTTCTTTTGTCTTGTATTCATCTTTGATGAATTCCCAGAGGTAATCAACTGTTTTTGCATCCGGGTAGCAGATTCCGCTTGTTCCGCCGGCTTCGATTGCCATGTTGCAGAGTGTCATGCGGCTTTCCATATCAAAATTGTCGATAATCGGACCTGTGAATTCTACAACACAGTTTGTAGCTCCGTTTACGCCGATCTTGCTGATAAGGTAAAGGATTACGTCTTTTGCGAATACACCAGGTTTAAGTGTTCCGTTGAGAACGAATTTGATCGATTTTGGCTCACGGAATGAACATACTCCCTTCAGAATTCCTACCTCAAGGTCTGTTGTTCCTACTCCGGCTGCGAACGCACCGAATGCTCCGTGTGTACATGTGTGGCTGTCACCCATGATTACAGTAAAACCTGGGCGAACATATCCTTTTTCCGGGAAGATTGCATGACATACGCCGTTGCATCCGATATCAAAAAAGTCTTTTATTCCCTGTCTTTTTGACCAGTCCCTGAGAATTTTTCCCTGCTCAGCTGTTTTTGAATCTTTTGCAGGTGTAACGTGGTCAATTACAGCTTTGATTTTAGTATTATCGAAAACTCTGTCCATTCCTCTTTCAACAAGATCGTTGATTGCGATTGGTGTTGTGATTTCATGACAGAATACGCGGTCAAGTTTTAATACATAGGTATTTGGAAACGGTGTGTCAACAAGATGTTTTTCAAAAATCTTTTGAGCAATAGTTTTTCCCATAGTTGGATTGTTCTCCTAATCTCTAAAATAATCTTTTCCATTATAATTAATTCAATATTGGTGTGCAAGGACACTAATATATTGAATTCTGAATTCTACCGTTTAACCAACCTTTGAAATTTTCAAGGCCTATGTCAAGGCATCTTTTTCGCGTTTCAAGCGGTGCCCATGCAAGGTGAGGGGTGAGCACGCAGTTTTTTGCCCCCAGAAGCGGATTGCCCGGTTTCATAGGTTCTTCGCTGATGACATCAGCTGCAAAGCCCGCAACTTTTCCGCTTTCCAAAGCCTGTCTCATTGCCTCTTCGTCAATGAGCCCTCCCCGGGCTGTGTTTATTATGTAAACCCCGTCCTTCATCAGCGCAATGTTTCTGCTGTCAATTATTTTTTCAGTTTCCTTTGTCAGAGGCACATGAAGGCTTATTACGTCTGATTTAGCAAAGAGTTCTTCCTGGCTGACGCAGTTTGCATTTCCGTTAGGGCGGTGAGGTGTTACAAGCACTTTCATACCGAATGCTTCTGCTATTTTCTCCACTTTTTTACCGATGTTTCCGTAGCCTAGAATTCCAAGGGTTTTGCCTGCAAGCTCAAAAAGCGGTTTTTTCCAGTAACAGAAAACAGGGGCTTTCATCCAGTCGCCTTTTTGAACTGATTCATTGTGCAGGACCGCAAGATTTGAAAAATTTAAGAGAAGGGCAAAAACATGCTGGGAAACAGCATCTGTCGAATAAGCCGGAATATTGCAGACTGTAACGCCAGCTTTTTTTACGGCCTTTACGTCGATTACATTGTAACCGGTTGCCATTACACCAATGTATTTAAGGTTTTTGCAGGCAGAAAGGATTTCTTCATTTATGATGATTTTATTGAGAAGAACCGCATCGGAATCCCCGATGCGGGCAATAACTTCTTCCTGAGGAGTTGTATCGTAAACAGAAAGTTCTGCAAACTCAGAAAAGCATTTCCATGACAAATCGCCTGGGTTCAAGGCCATGCCGTCAAGTATAGTAAGTTTCATATCAGCCAAGAACGTCAACGCCGGCGCTGGAAATTGCCGCATTGATTGCATCTTCGATTCCGGCAGTTCCTTCGTCAAAATCTACAAGAACCTGAGATTTATCAGGATTTGCATCAACGTTGCTTACTCCAGCTACAGCTTTTACAGCCGCAGAAACTTTTCCTGCTGTGTCAGGATCAAACATTCCGGCTACATAAATTTTCTTCTGCATTTAAAGCTCCGTATTCTTGATGTGGCTCTGTTTTTTTTCAAACGAACCTCTCTATGATTATAAAGCACAAAATAGGGGAATTCAAGTCTATTTTGCTACAGACTTTCCAAGCTGTCCGCAGGCGCCGCCGATTTTCCTTCCACGGCGGGTACGCAGAGTTACGTTAAGGCCTGCAGTTTCAATCATGGTTACAAAGTTTTTTACTTCCGCAGAAGAAGGTTCCTCAAAGTCAAGGCCTGGAACAGGATTCCATGGAATCAGGTTTATGTTTACATCCAGACCAGAGGCAAATTGTATCATGCGCTCCGCGCTTTCCCTGCCTGTGTTGCGATTTTTGAGAAGGGCTGCCTCAAGGGTTACTCGTTTTCCTGTTTTTTTTGCATAGTAGTCAATGGCTTTTCGTAGTTCAGGCAGGGGATTGCCCTTGTTTACTGGCATTATCTGCTCCCTGAGCTCCTCGTCGGCTGTGGTTAAAGATACTGCAAGCCGGATAAAGGGACCGTTGTCCGCAAGATCATAAATACCCTTTATTACTCCGGAAGTAGAGAGGGTTATTCTTCTTGCGCTCAGTGCGCGTCCCTGTTTGTCGGTAAGAACGGAAACAGCCTTTCTTATGCCGGCCAGGTTCTGCATAGGTTCGCCCATGCCCATAAAGACTATGTTGTCTAACGTTCCGCACTGTTCCTCAAGAAAAAGGAACTGCTCTACAATTTCGCCGGGAGTAAGGTTTCTGGAAAGTCCAAGCTGGCCTGTCTGGCAGAAAGCGCATTTCATTCCGCAGCCGACCTGACATGAAACGCAGGCAGTCTTGCGGCCTTCCTTGTCTGTAAGGAGAACAGTCTCAACGGCTCCTCCGTCTGAAAGGGTTATCTGAAGTTTTATTGTTCCGTCAGGATCTATTAAAACCTGGGAGACGGCAGATGATCGGAGCAGGGCTTTTTCCTTGAGCTCTTCTCTGAAAGAAAGGCTCAGGTTGGTCATGTCATCAAAGGTTTTTGCGCCGCTTCCGATCCATTTGAAAATCTGTGTACCGCGGAATTTCTGAGGAATTGCAAGTTGTTCTGTAATTTCTTCCGGGAGTAATCCCGCTAATGCAATCTTTTCCATATTTCAAACTCAGCCATAAAGAGGTTTGTTTGTCCTGAGCTTTTCAAGCATGTCGTTTATTGCAACATTTCGAATTCCGAATCTCTGGAATGATTCCAGTGTCTGGATTGCCTTCTGCTTGTCCCCGAGCTTCACATAACAGTCCGAAAGATCGATGTAAAGCCTGTAGTTTTTCGGATCGTTGCTGATGAGTTTTGCAAGTTTTTCCGAAGCTTCTTCGTATTTTCCTTCGCCTTTGCAGAGCAGAGCAAGTCCGAGGGCTGCGTATACGTCAAAGTCAATGTCCAGTGCCTTGTTGTAATATTCGCGGGCAGACTCATAGTCGCCGGTGTTGCGGTATGCGTCTCCGATTCGGGTAAGGATAACCTTGTTGTGAGGATCTATCTCAAGAATCTTGTTCCAGTATTCGATTGAGCGGTACTGCTGGTTCATGCCTCGGTAGCAGTCTGCAAGTCCGAAGAGGGCATAGAAGTTTTTCGGATCCATGCGGAGGGCGCTTTCAAAGAATGTGACTCCTTTGTCAAAAGTTCTGAGCTTTCTGTGGCAGTTTCCGATCGACGTATGGATTCTGATGTCAAGGTTATGCTTGTTAGAATCATACATCTTTGTCCAGTAGTACAATGCATCCCTGTATTCCTTGAAATCGTAGTACAGGTGTCCCAGTCCTATAAGGGCATAGGCATTGTTAGGCTCAATATCGAGTACCCTAAGGTACAGGTCCTTTGAGCGCTTGAAGTCATGAATCTTGCGGTATGCGTCGGCAACTCTGGTAAGAACCGTAATGTTCCTGTCGTCGTGGGTAAGGTACTGTTCCCAGAGATCTATTGCCTTGTGGTACTGGTTCAAAGCCTTGTAGCAGTCTGCAAGACCGAAAAGCGCGTAATTGTTTCCCGGATGGAAATTAAGGCACTCATTGTAGTAGTTTATCGCCATTGTAAAATTGTTTCGCTTGCGTTCTGAATCCCCAAGGCCGACCAGTGCATAGTTGTTGTTTTCATCCATTTCAAGAATATTCTTGAAAGAATTTATTGCTTCGTTGATTTCATTCTGTTTTAAAAGCTGGTAGCCTTTGATGGAATATTCTGAAATCAGGGCAGCTTTTTCGTCCTTGATTCCTTCCTGCTTCT
>JAFPCT010000106.1 GCA_017390125.1 Treponema sp. | reverse complement strand
GGGTGAGGGAATCAGTTTTTCGGTTCAGGATAAAATTCATATTTGTCAGGCACTTGATGAGCTGGGAATTTCTTTGATTGAGGCAGGAAACCCGGGCTCAAATCCTAAGGACATGGAATTCTTTCAGGAAATGAAAAAGATTCCGCTTAAGAATTCAAAACTTGCGGCTTTTGGTGCTACCCGCCGCAAGGATATAAAATGCGCCGAAGACGTTAACCTGCAGAGCCTTCTTGCCGCCGGAACAGAATACGTTGTAATCTTCGGAAAAAGCTGGACTTTCCAGGTTACTGACATCATCAAGACTACTCTGGAAGAAAATCTTGCAATGATCCGCGACACCTGCGCTTTCCTTTGTGAGAACGGACGAAAGGTTGTTTACGATGCGGAACATTTTTTCACCGGATTTTTGGCTGACCCTGAATATGCGCTCAAGTCTCTTGAAGCTGCCGTTGAAGGCGGTGCTGAGACTCTTTCACTCTGCGAGACAAAGGGCGGATGTATGCTCAAGGATGTTGAGAGGGCTGTTTCTGCCGCTGTACAGAGAATCGGCGGAAGGGCAAGAATAGGAATCCATACTCACAATGACTGCGGACTTGCTGTTGCAAACTCTCTTATAGCAGTTGAAGCCGGTGCACGCCATGTTCAGGGAACTTTCCTTGGCTTCGGCGAGCGTACTGGAAACGCAAACCTCAGCTGCATAATTCCTGACCTTCAGCTCAAGATGGGCTATTCATGCATTCCTCAGGAAAATATCAAGAATCTTACGGACATTGCAAAACGCATTGCAGAAATAACAAATATCTCTCTTAATTCCGGTCTTCCTTTTGTCGGAGGCAGCGCCTTCAGCCATAAGGCAGGAATGCACATTGATGCAGTTCTCAAGAATCCTGAGGCATACGAGCACATCTCTCCGGAAACTGTTGGAAACGAACGGGTATTCCTTATGAGCGAAGTTGCCGGACGGTCCACAATCATTGAGAAAATCCAGAAGATTGATCCGACAATTACAAAATCAAGTCCTCAGGTTGCAGAGCTTGTAAAGAAAATGAAAGAGCTTGAATTTGACGGCTATCAGTTTGAAGGTGCTGACGGTTCCTTTGAGCTTCTCGCAAGAAAAGTCATCGGACGCTACAAGCCTTTCTTCGGCCTGCACTATTATCAGACAAGCGGCATGAATCCGCGTATAGAGGAAGGGGTATGCGCTACAGCTCAGATCAAGGTTGAGGTTGACGGACAGATTGAAGTAACTGCCGGCGAAGGCGACGGACCTGTAAATGCCCTTGATATTGCCCTCCGCAAGGCTTTGAGCCGTTTCTATCCGGCTGTAAATCAGATCAGGCTCACGGACTATAAGGTTCGCGTTCTTGACGGAAAAAGTGCCACAGCTTCGAAAGTTCGCGTACTTATTGAATCAAGTGACGGAAAATCAACATGGACGACAATCGGTGTTTCAAGCGACGTAATGGAAGCCAACTGGCTTGCCCTCTGCGATTCTTTTGAATACAAGCTGATAAATGACATTGAGAAGCATCTTGGTAAGTGAGACAGGAAGCCGGCTGAAAAACTTTAAACTAATCATTAAAAATGATAGTATTTCGTTGAAAATAGAAAATTACGCGTAGAAACGTAAGGAGTAATAAATGGCAGATACAATGCATGCATTGGAAAAAAATCCTAACTGGAAAGGACGCCGCGGACCGGTTGTTCTTGTTATCATGGACGGTGTAGGATACGGAAAATATGAGGAAGGCGACGCTGTTCGTGCTTCTAAAATGAAGTACTTGGACTGGTTTACAAAGAACTGTCCTCACACCCAGCTTAAGGCTCACGGAACCGCTGTAGGACTTCCTAGCGATGACGACATGGGTAACTCTGAAGTAGGTCACAACGCAATCGGTTGTGGTCGTGTTTTTGCTCAGGGTGCAAAGCTTGTAGGCGAATCAATTACTTCCGGAAAAATGTTTGAAGGTGACACATGGAAGAAGCTTGTTAAGAACGTAAAGGACAAGAATTCTACTTTCCACCTTATGGGTCTTGTTTCTGATGGAAACGTTCACTCACACATTGACCACCTTAAGGCTATGGTAAACCAGGCTCACAAAGAAGGCGTAAAAACTTTGCGCGTACACGCACTTTTGGACGGCCGCGATGTTCCGCCGACTTCTGCCCTTGAATATTTTGAACCGCTTGAAAAATTCCTTGCTGAATTCAGCGATGTTGACTACCAGATTGCTTCTGGTGGTGGACGCATGTACATCACAATGGACCGCTACGGTGCAGACTGGAGTATGGTAGAACGCGGATGGCACGCTCATGTTTTGGCTGACGGACGCCAGTTTGCCAGTGCAACAGAAGCTATCAACACATACCGCAAGGAAAACTCTGGTCTTTTGGATCAGGACATGCATGAATTTGTTGTTGCAAAAGACGGAAAGCCTATAGGACCTATCGTTGACGGCGACAGCGTAATCTTCTTTAACTTCCGCGGTGACCGTTCTTTGGAAATCACAGCTGCATTTGAAGAAGACAACTTCCCGCACTTTGACCGCGTACGCCGCCCGGCTGTTGAATATGCCGGCATGATGGAATACGACGGCGACAACCACAAGCCGGCTCAGTTCCTTGTAAACCCACCAAGCATTGACCGCACAATGGGTGAATACCTTACAAAATCTGGTGTACATTTAATGGCAATTTCTGAAACACAGAAATACGGTCACGTAACATACTTCTTCAACGGTAACCGCCCAGGTGAATTCGACAAAAACTTGGAAACATACGTTGAAGTTCCTTCTGATGTAGTTCCATTCGAACAGCGCCCATGGATGAAATGTGCAGAAATTACAGACAAAGTAATTGAAGCTATTGAATCTGGAAAATATGACCACATCCGTTTGAACTATCCAAATGGTGATATGGTTGGACACACTGGTGTATTCAACGCTGTAGTTTGTTCTATGGAAGGAATGGACCTTCAGCTTGGTCGCCTTAAGGCAGCAATTGAAAAGGCAGGCGGTATCCTCTGTCTTACAGCTGACCACGGAAACAGTGACGACATGTACGAGCACAAGAAAGACGGCTCTGTGGCAATGGGCGCAGACGGCGAACCAAAACCAAAGACTTCACACTCGTTGAACCCGGTTCCTGGCATCATCTACGACCCAGAATACAAGGGCGAATACGACAACACAAAGCTGAACGACGGTCTCGGAATCTCTTCTTGGCCTTCAACCTTGATGCAGCTCATGGGCTTTGTTCCACCAACAGACTACGATAAGTCAATGCTTATCATGAAATAAAAAAAAACTGGCTTCCAGTCGAGGAAAGTCTGTCAAAACCGCCTGATATCGGGCTACATGCTGCTATTGAATGCCGCTGCCGCGGCATCCAATAGCAGCATATTTTTTCAAATCTGCAAATATATAATAAAACTTTGGTAAAAATTCTGAAATTGCACTAGAATAAAGTAATGAACATTTTTATCGGATGCAGGCGGCACGCAAAAATATGTGGTGCAGTTTTTGCATGTCTTTTATTTACGACCGGGGCTTTTTCCCAGCAATATAAAATAGAGAGAAGCATTGTGCCTGAGGGCAGCTGGCAGGCCGAGCTTTCTTTTCCGGACAGACTTGGTTCTGTTGATGATAGCCTTGCGCTGAACAGCCTTTATGCCTTTGAATCTTTTCGCAATCAGGGAGTGCTTTATGTTGCTCCTGAAAGAGCTGTACAGGATTTTTCCCTCTTCATAAATCAGGTAAGGATTGACACATCTGCCTTAAAGGGCGGTTATTCATACAGAATTGATTTTTCTAATATTGCCCGCGACGGAAAAAACATCATCCAGGTCAGTGCAATTCATTCAATAAATTCCGGAAGCGAAAAAGACGGAAAGATTAAGGTTTTCGTTCCATATCCTGTGCTTCAAAAGGGAAATGTCGCCGGCTCCGGGATTGACAGTGATGTCTTTGCCCTTATTTCAGAGATAATTCAGTCTGATGTTGATCATGGTTTTCCCAGCGCCCAGATGGCCGTAGCAAAGAACGGGGCTGTTGTCTACGAGAATTCCTGGGGGTACCTCAATTCCTACGATATGGACGGACTCCCGCTGCCAGAGGAAGAGCGTTCCTGCGTAACGAACGAAACTCTATTTGATATGGCTTCATGTACAAAGGTGCTTTCCATAAATTGTGCCCTGAAATATCTGATTTCTGAAAAAAAACTTTCGTTGGAAACAAAAGTCGCTGACATTCTTGGTGATGAGTTTTATACGAAAACCGTAAACATAAAGTACAAATCTGGTTCTATTCATACTCTTTCAGGTAATAAAAAACTTAAGGCTTCAATTACAGTAAGGGATCTTGCCTGCCATAGGGCTGGTTTCCCTGCAAGTCCCTGCTATTACAACAGAAATTTCAACTCAAAGACTCAAGGCCGGGAAAAGAAGAATCAGAAGCCGAAAAACAGGCTTTTTGCAGGCTGTGGTGCTGATGAAAGAACCCGTTCCATGACTTACGATGCTGTGTGCAAAACTCCTCTTATGTACAAACCAGGAACCCGGGTTTTGTATTCGGACGCGGATTACATCATTCTTGGATTCATAGTAGAAAAAATAACCGGTGAGCGGCTTGATGCTTTCTGTAAAAGGACTTTCTGGGCACCTCTTGGTCTGGAAAACATAACTTTCAATCCTCTTGAGAACGGATTTACAAAAGATGACTGCGCCGCCACTGAGCTGAGGGGTAATACCAGAGGTGGAACGACACTTGATTTTGAAGGTCGCTCGGATACAATTCAGGGGGAAGTTCACGATGAGACTGCCTATTATTCCATGGCAGGGGTTTCCGGTCATGCAGGACTTTTTGCAAATGCGGACAATGCGCTCAGACTGCTTTTTGCAATGAATCACGGCGGCTGGGGCAACGTAAAGCTTTTTGACAAGGACGTAATCGATTCATTCTTTTCGCCTCAGACTGGAGAGCAGGCTAACTGGGCTGTAGGATGGTATCATCAGGGAGATGACCGCCGTTCCTGGAATTTCAGTCAAAGTGCATCTAGAAGAACTGTGGGACATAACGGCTGGACCGGTACGATGGTAATGATTGAGCCTGATGCCAACCTTGAGATTGCATATTTTACTAGCAAACGAAACACTCCTTACAGCGAGGACAATACCTATGAATTTGCAGGATCATATTTTACAAGCGCGAATTACGGTTTTGTTCCTCAGCTGATTTTTGAAGGAATGACTGCCGGTGCTGATAGAAAACGCAGCCTTATTCTCCTGCTGGGAGATATGGTTCATGACAAGTTCAGGCTGGTGAACATGGAGCGGGTAAAGGGTGAACAGGTAACGGATTCGTCCCATCCTGTAGTGCAGTCGGCTTATTCCATCCTGGAAGTATTTGTCAGGCGGGCCGTTAAAGACGGTTCCCAGGAAAGCCTTGCCTTTGCCCGTGAATCGTTGAAATGGATGTCGCCTGAAAGGGATGCTGCTGAAATTGAAAAAATAAAAGGAATGTTGAGATGAAAAAACTTAAAATATTGTTTGCGGTGGGTGCCGCAGTCTTGAGCCTGCAGATGCCGTTTTTTTCCCAGAATAAAAAACAGAAGGAAATTCAGGTCGGGGCAGAGCAGATTGAAAAATACAGAAAATTACTGAAAGACAGGCGGGTAGGACTGGCGGCAAATGCAACTTCTGTAATAGTTCGTCCTGACGGGACAAAAATCCATGACCTTGATTTTTTGATTCAAAACAAAATCAACGTGTCAAAAATATTTGCCCCTGAGCACGGGTTCCGGGGCGAAAGCGAGGGCGGTAAAACCATCTCAAACGAAGCTGATGCAAAAACTGGCGTTCCGATTCTTTCGCTTTACGGGAAGCATGTAAAACCTTCGACGGAAGTTCTGCAGGACATAGATGTAATGATTTACGACATTCAGGACGTGGGAGCACGTTTTTATACCTACATAAGCACCATGCATTACATAATGGAAGCCTGTGCTGAAAATGATGTTCCGCTGGTAATTTTTGACCGCCCTAATCCGAACATTGACTGTGTCGCCGGCCCGATCCGGGAAGAAAAATTCAAGTCCTTTGTAAGCCTTGACCCGATTCCTGTTGCATACGGTATGACTGCCGGAGAGCTTGCTCAGATGATAAACGGCGCGGGCTGGCTTAAGGACGGCGTAAAATGCAGGCTTACTGTAATTCCTGTTAAAAATTATACCCGCAGATCAAAATACGTGCTTCCTGTTCCTCCGTCTCCAAACCTTCCTGACGAACGGTCAGTACGCTTTTATCCGTTTCTGTGCCTTTTTGAAGCTACTAAAGTAAGCGAGGGCCGGGGAACTTACCAGCCTTTTACGGCGCTGGGTTATCCGGATCCGGCTTTCGGCAAATACGTTTTTACTCCTCATGACATTGAAGGCATGGCGACGAATCCGAAATTCAAGGGACAGGACTGCTACGGAATAGATTTGTCTGAAGAACCTCTCTATTCGGAAGGAGGCATTTTTACGCTCAGACATTTCATGTATTTTGCAAAAAAAATCGGTTCTGCAAAAGAAATGGTTGATCAGCCGGTTGGCCTTGCCCGGCTTTGGGGAAATGACAGGCTCATTGAGCAGATTGACAGCGGTATGACGGAAGATGAGATACGGGCTCTGTGGCAGCCGGATGCAGACAAATTCCTTGAAGCAAGGAAGCCCTACCTTATTTATAAATAAGCCTCTGCAATTCCCATTTGCCTAACAATGCTGAATTCGCTAAAATCAGAATTGTACTAGAAAAAATATTTTTATAGAGGAAATATAAATGGAAAAGACTATTGCTTTGATTCCTGGCGACGGAATCGGTCCTGATGTTGTTGCAGAAGCTGTAAATGTGCTTGATGCAGTTGCAAAGAAACATGGTCACAAGTGGAACTACACAAATGTGATTGCCGGTGGTGTTGCAATCGACAAATTCGGTCATCCCCTTCCAAAGGAACAGCTTCAGGTTGCTCTTGACAGCGATGCTGCTTTGCTTGGTGCCGTTGGTGGCCCGAAATGGGATACACTTCCATCTGAAATCCGCCCGGAAAAAGCTTTGCTTGGACTTCGCGGAGGCATGAAAGTATTTGCAAACCTTCGTCCTGCAGTTATGTGGAAACAGCTTAAGGATGCTTGTCCTCTTAAGGACGAAATCGTAGGTGATGGTCTTGATATTCTTATCGTCCGCGAGCTTACAGGTGGTATTTACTTTGGTGAACGCGGTACAAGCGAAGACCAGAACACTGCCTGGGATACAGAAAAATACACACGCCCTGAAATAGAGCGCATCGTTCGCATGGGCTTTGAATATGCTCAGAAACGTCAGAAGAGACTTTGCGTTGTAGACAAGGCAAACATCTTGAATTCAAGCCAGCTTTGGCGCCGTGTTGCAGAAGACGTAAAGAAAGATTACCCGGACGTAACTCTTTCTTATCTTTACATCGACAACGCTTCAATGCAGTTGGTTCGCAATCCACGCCAGTTTGACGTTATCGCTACAAGCAACATGTTCGGCGACATTCTTTCTGACGAAGCAAGCCAGATTACCGGTTCAATCGGTATGCTCGCTTCTGCTTCTCTGGGAGACGGAAAAGGTCCTGGACTTTATGAACCTATCCACGGTTCTGCTCCTGATATTGCCGGAAAAGATCTTGCCAACCCGTTGGCAACTATTCTTTCTGCTGCAATGCTTCTTCGCTACAGCTTCGGACTTGAAGCTGAGGCAAAGGAAATTGAAAAGGCTGTAAACGACGTTCTTGATGACGGATGGCGCACAGGCGACATTGCCGGAAGCCACATTGACGAAGTTAAGAAGAACGGAAAACTTGTCGGCACAAAGAAGATGGGTCAGCTTGTAGTTGAATACCTTAACAAATAATCATTTTTGATTTCGAATAAAGGTGGAATTGTCTGATAGAATTTTTTTCAGGCCTTCCACCTTTTTTTTATGTCCGTATTTTGATATTCTTTGACAATGAAAAAATATTTCTGTCTCTTCAGCTTATTATTTTTTTCTGTTTTTTCAGCATTCTCCCGGCAGATTGAAACTATCGAAATTATCGGTCTGAAAAAAACAGACGAATCTTATGTTCAGTCGCTGCTGAAAGAATATTGCGGCAAGGAAAGTTCTTCCGTTGATGCCGCCGATGTTGAGACTGTCCTTCAGGCGGAAGGAATTTTCAGCGAAGTTCATGTTTCCGTGAATGAGGAAAAAATTTCCATTGAAGTAAAGGAAAAGATTACCTTTCTCCCTCTCCCGTTTGCTTCCTATTCCAGTGATGGTTTTATGGGCGGTTTCGTGCTTATGAACATGAATGCCTTCGGCAGAAAGAACAACATAATTGCCGGCGGTCTTGTCCGCAGGAATATGTATACCGGCATGATGATGTTCTCAAAGCCGGCCGTTAATATTTCAAAACCCGGATTTTCTGCATTCTGTTCAGTTTCATATCGGGAAAATGAAGTGACAGATTTTTACAACGACACTGTTTACGAAGGCGATTCCTTTTTTGTCAGGGGGACCCTGGCAGTCGAAGAAAAACTCCTTCCTTTTCTAAAGCTTTCTTTGGATGCCGGCTATACTCTTGCAAATATCTGGGACGCAATGGAAGATCCTGTTGTAAACCTGTGGCTTTTCGGTACTAAAATAAGCCTCTCAGATGTAAATTGGAACGGCTGGTATCTTATTACAAATTCTTTCAATGCCCGCGCGGCCCTTGGTTTTGACGCAGACGGAAATTACGTTCAGGAATATTCTGCTTTTGGAGAACTTCAGGTTCCTTTTGTTCCTCGGGTGAGAGGTGTGCTCCGGGCTTCCGGAATAATGTCCTGGAACAAGAATATTCTTCTTCTTAACGGAAGGACTGACGTGGGTTCAACGATTCTGTATTCAAAATTCAGGTCGGAAAGGCTTGCCGCCTCCTCTTTTATGCTGGAGACGTCTGTCTTCAGGAAGAAAGTAGCGACTGTCTCTGTTTATGGTTCCTATGAATGTGCGGTTGCCAGGGATTTTGATGAAAGCACGACTTTTGCTCACGGGCCGGGGACTGGATTAAGGGTATATCTTCAGCAGGTTGCGTTTCCTGCCCTTGCCCTTGGAGTAAGCTACAATGTGCCGGAAAACCTGTTCCAGGTGGCTGCATCAATAGGCGTGGCGTTTTAGAATCTTTGATTTTTTTAAAGTTCTTTTCCTTGCGAATACTTAAAAATGGAATTAAAATAGATGTATGGATGAATCTACATCAAAGAAAAACGGACTTGTTTACGCGGATGAAGGAAATTGTGTTGTCGGAATCGATACTTCGTCTTTTGATTTTATGGGTACAGTTCCTTACGGACCGAACCGGATTGAAGAAGAAGCTTTTTCCTGCTGTTCGATAAAAAATATTATTCTTCCTGAATCGGTTGATTATGTCGGCGCGAACCTGTTCTGCAATTCTACTGAACTGCAGACTGTGCATTTGCCTGCCAATTTGAGGAACCTTTCCCCTTTTATGTTCTGCGGCTGTAAATCTCTTACAAAAGTAGAGATGCCTATGGAAGTCGAAGATTTTACGGAAGGCCTTTTTGCCGAATGTTCATCGTTAAAGGAGATACCTTTCTGTAACGGCGTAAAGACCTTGCCGGAAGGTGTATTTGACGGCTGTTCATCAATAGAAACGCTTGTCATTCCTGATTCAGTTACAAAAATTTGTACCGGTGCAATTTCAGGCTGTACCAGTCTCAAGACAATCGTTTTGCCGAAGAACCTGAAGGAGCTGGAAGAAAACTGGTTCTCTGACTGTCCGGCTCTGTGCCACATACGGATCAGCGATGAGAATCCTGATTTCAAGACTGATGATGAATGTCAGGTTTTGTACAGAAAGAATGCAGGTGGTAATGAAACTGTCCTGCTCAGAATAGAAAATAAGGACGAGGGTAGTATTCCATCCTTGAAAGAAGAAACGTATGAAAATCCTTCCATCATTACATACGATGAATCAGATGATGAGTCAAATGAGGATGTTGAAATTATTTTGAATGAAAATGAAAAAGTGGGAGTGCTTGAGGAAAATATGGAAAATGTAGTTTCTAGCGCAGAAAAAAAAGAAGAAAAGGCATCAGATCAGGGTGGAATGGATGCCCGCCTTGCAGAAATTCTTGGTCAGAACAAGATGTATGATGAAGGCGACTTCTCAATTATGGATATTCCAGAAGCCTCTGAAGAAGAGATTGAGAATGCCAAGCTTGAAAGCAAGGGCGGTGAAGAAGATTACTCTCATGCTCCTGTAGTACAGATTTCCGTTCCTTCAGAACCGACAGGCTCTATGGAAGACCGGCTTAAAGAAATCATGGGACAGGAAGAAAATGCCGGCGGATTTTCTATTTTCGATATTCCTGTTGCTTCTGACGCTGAGCTTGAAGCAAATAAACTGCTTGAAGGCGAAGGCGGCGAAAAAGTTGAGGCCGATCCGGAGACTCTTGAAGACGATTCTGCAGACGTGCCTCTTCCGGAAGCTGCAGAGGTTTCAGCGGACAAGAACTTCATGCAGAACCTTATGTTTGAAACCGGAAAGGTTGAGCAGCAGAATACAGGCATTAAGCGCGATACTCCGAATATGCTCTTTGTTTTTGCAGAGAATGTTGTTGAGACAGATTTGGGAAAGAAATTCTCCAACCACCTCATCAAGTGCTGTCAGAGACTTGCGCAGATTCATGAATATACGTCAATCTACTTCCTTAACCAGGTTCGCCTTGACAACGATAAATTCGTTGCTCAGCTTGCAGACTTCATGAAAGACAAGAATGTCGTAATTGCCTGTGAAGGCGGAAACCTTCTTGATATTTCTGAAAAGACAAAGATTATGGCAGATACAATCGGTGTTTCCCTGAAGAAAGAAGACATTGAGCGTGAGACAGAACTTGCGGCTGATTCAAGCGTTCCGGTGCTCAAACTCATAATTCAGGATAATCTTACTGACTAGTTTCTGTGGTAATTTGACACACTTCTAATCCGACTTTATAATTTCCATATGGGGAGTTTGCCGCGGATTTTCTGTAGCTAATATGCCTATGGGAGTTGTAAAGAATGGATTCTGTTTCTGTTAGTGCTCTTGTTTCTTTAGGGTTTACTGCAACCGAAGCAAATGTATATTGCACGATGGTTCCTGAAGAAAAAATGAACGGCTATCAGATTGCAAAAAGTCTGAACATTTCACGTTCTTCTGTTTATGCCGCATTGGAAAATATGGTTAATAAGGGTGCGATTCTTTCAATTCCGGGAAATAAAAATGAATATACGGTTGTAAAACCTGACGAACTTGTAGATAAAATTCTATCAAATTATGAAAAAAACGCTAAGATTGCAAAATCCAGTCTGGAGCAGCTTTCTTTAAAAAATAAATCATCAAATCTGTTCCTCAATATTCAGGGTTTGACAAATATTCGTGATAATGTGCTCCAGATGATACGTTGTGCCCAGAAGGAAATTCTGATAAGTTCTTCAATGGATCTGAAGCCTTTTGTGGAGGAGCTTTCTTTTGCAATTCAGCACGGCGTACGTGTAATTGTATTCAGCATGATAAAGCTTGAGCTTTATGGACTGAACGTGGAATTCTACGGCGGTCAGTTTCCGGCAGAAAATTGCCAGGAAATAAGGTTTTCGCTTGTTGTTGACAATAAAAGCTGTCTTATCTGCTCAAACGACAAGGAAGAATTTTACACCTTGAAGCAGCTTATGGACAGATCTGCCGGAACGTTCCTTTCGTCGGAAGACAAGGATTTCCTTGGAATGAGGAGTTCCAACAGGCTTATGGTGAACATCATTCAGGAGCACTTTCATTTTGATGTTTACCTTTTTAAGCTCAGACTAAAAAATAACGGCAAAAGGATTATCACGCCGGACATTCAGATTGGTTCGCTGATGGAATGTGGAAACTAAAACAAAATTATTTTAACATGATGCGGGTGGGAAAATGGCATTTGTAAAAAATCTTTTTGATCAGAACTTCATACAGTATGCAAGTTATGTAATTCGTGACAGGGCTATTCCGGAAATCATAGACGGATTCAAGCCTGTTCAGCGCCGAATCATTCATACTCTTTTAAGGAATGACGACGGTCGTTTTACAAAAGTTGCCAACGTAGTGGGAAAGGTAATGGCATACCATCCTCATGGAGATGCTTCCATTTATACTGCGCTGGTAAATCTTGCCAACAAGGAGCTGTTCATAGACAAACAGGGAAACTTCGGTAACATGTATACCGGAGACTCTGCTTCTGCTCCTCGATACATTGAATGCCGCCTCAGGCCTGTTACCCATGATATTTTGAATACGAACCCGGCCATTACTGATTATGTTGATACCTATGACGGACGGGACAAGGAACCGGTGGCATTCAAGGCAAAACTTCCTCTGGTACTTATTATGGGTGCTGAAGGAATTGCCGTTGGTATGAGCACTCAGATAATGAGCCATAACATCAATGAAGTAATTGAGGCTGAGAAAGCCTGCCTTCGTGGTGAAAAATTTCAGCTCTTCCCGGATTTTCAGACAGGTGGACTTATTGACTGTTCTGAATACAAGGACGGACTTGGAAAAATCATAACCCGGGCAAAGATGGATACAAGTGATGAAAAGAAAATCATCATTACTGAGCTTCCTTACGGTTCAACTTCTGACAGCCTTATGGATTCCATTGAAAAAGCTGCCCGCAACGGAAAGGTAAAGATTGCATCCATCGACAACTACACAGCAAAAGACGTTAACATTGAAATCAAGCTGCCCAGGGGCATTTACGTTAAGGACGTAGTTGATGCGCTTTATGCATTTACGGACTGTGAGAAGACTGTTTACTGTAATCTTCTTGTAATTAAAGACAATATGCCGGTTCAGATGACATGTACTCAGGTCATTAAATATCATGCAAAACAGCTTACTCAGATTCTTCACGATGAGCTTGAGCTTGAGAAGGCAGAGCTGCTTGAAAAACTTCACCTCAGGACCCTTGAGCGTATATTTGTAGAGGAGCGCATTTATAAATCTATCGAGGAGATGAAGACTGAGGCAGCCGTTACAAAGGCCGTAAAAGAAGGTTTCGTTCCTTTTGAAAATGAACTGCTCCGCGCCGTAACTGACGAGGATGTAGAGCATCTTCTTAAAATCCCGATCCGAAGAATTTCCCTGTACGATATAAACAAGAACCGCAAGGAAGTACAGGCTATTAATGCCCGGCTCAAGGAAATTGCCAGACTTTTGAAGCATATTGTTGATTATGCCATCAGTTATCTGGATGGAATCAAGGCAAAACTTGATGCAGAAACCTTTGAACGAAAGACTACGATTACGAACATCAAGACTGTAGACGTTAAGAGCGTTGTAAAGCGAAATACTCCGCTTAAATACAACGAAAAGGACGGAAACCTTGGAACCCAGATTTCCGGAGGCGTGGAGATCATGAAGATTACTCCTTTTGACCGCATCATTTATGTGCGCAAAAGCGGTATATACACGATTACCGAAGCTCCTAACAAGGTGTTCGTAGGACCGGAGCTGCGCTACTGTGGTTTTGCAGACAAGGATTCCTTGGCAAAAGTTCTGTTTACAGTAATTTACCGCGACCCTGAGACAAACTATGTGTACGTAAAACGCTGCAAGATTGCCGCATACATCATGAACAGGGATTACTTCTTTGCTCCGGACGGCATGGAAGTGCTTCATATTGATACCCGTAAGAATTTCACCTTTACGCTCAATTATTCTAAAAAGCCTAAGGTCAAAATTCTTTCTGAAAAATTCAAGGCTCAGGATTTCCTTGAAAAAGGCCTTAAGGCACAGGGAACCAGAGTTGCGGCAAAGGAAGTTGAGTCTATTTCTGTTGAGGCATCGAAAAAAGCCGAAGAGCAGGCATAATGAACATACTCAAAGATTATATCAGCGCAGAATTTACAGTTAAAGGTTCCCGGTTTCTGAGCGAACTTTTTCCTTGTGAAAGCCAGGCAGAGGCAAAGGAGCTGATAAAAGCACAGAAATCAAAGTATTCCGATGCCACCCATGTGGTTCACGCCTTTGTGACAGGTCTGTCAATGGAAATTCTCGGGATGAGCGATGACGGTGAGCCAAGCGGAACTGCAGGACGTCCTGCTCTGGACGTACTTAAAGGCCATGGCTGTACGAACCTGCTTCTTACTGTAACACGCTGGTTCGGCGGAACTCTGCTTGGAACCGGGGGACTGGTAAAAGCCTACGGCGACGGAGCAAAACAGGTTCTCCTTGCTGCTGATGAGGCCGGTCTTTTTGAAGAATATGTAAAGAAAATTCCTTTCATTTTTGAATGTGATTATACGCTGTATCAGGCGGCCAAAAGGTTTCTGGAAAGCCTGTCTGTTTCTGAGCTGGAAGAAAACTTCGGGACTGCCGTAAAAGTGAGCGGAAAAGTCCCGGAAAGTGAATACAACCTTCTGTGCTCAAAACTCAAGGATTTGAGCAACGGAAAGATTATTTTGTAAGCATTACTATGTTTGGAATATTGTCCTTTGATTCCCTTTTGAAAAGGTACTTAAAGGGATGAATGTCAAAGGCGTTTATTGACCATCCGCCGATTGAATTCAAGTTTATTATGTTCAGGCTGACAGGATGCTGAATCGGAAGTATGACTGCATCATCAAGAAGAATCTGTTCTGCTTCAGAAAGCAGCCTGTTGTGGTTTTCATCGCTGTATAGGGCTGATTCGTTAAGCAGGGAATCGTATTTGTCGTTGTGCCAGAGTGAGACGTTCAGCGTAGAGTTTCCGCGGAAAAGTTCCAGAAAAGCCAGCGGATCTGCGAAATCTCCGATCCATGTGTAAGAAAATAAATCTGCACTGATATTCTGAATGTTTGAAAGATAGGCATATTCAGGAACCGGAATTATTTCAAGGTCAACGCCGATTGCGTTCCATGCATTTTTGAGCAGTTCGGCTTTCTGCTTCATGTACTCGCTGTCAGGAATTGCAAAACTTACGCTCAGGCGCTGCTCAAAGGAAATTCCTTCCTGTTCCTTTGCTTTCTTCAGCATAAGAGCCGCTTCTGCGGTATCTGTAAAAACGTAGCCCTGGGGCTGTTTGTATCCGTTCAAAGGGTATACAAGGGTTGTTGCCGCAACATAAGTGTTTGCCCTCAGCTCATCCCATGGAACAGCTTCTAGAAGAGCCTGTCTGAACTGGGCTTTATTCCAGATGCTGTTTTCCCTGAGCCTGAAAAAGAAGAACTGGGTTGCAAATTCTGCATAGAGCTGCACAGAATCTCGGGTCAAAAGGCGCTCGCTGTTGAATGAGGAAGAAAGCCAGTCAATATTGCCGGTGTTGTAGTTGTATGTATTTTCGTTTTCGTCGCTGCTGAAAAGAATTGTAATTTTTGAAAGCGGCACTTTCTTTGCATCGTAGTAATTCGGGTTTTTTACCAGAGTCATGCCTGTTTCCTTGTGCTCCTGAAGGGTAAAAGGTCCTGAAAATACATTCTGTCCTTCTTTTGTAACTGCAAAGCATGGCATGCACAGCAGTTTTGTAAGGTGTGATGCCGGTGAACTCAGATGAACGGAAACGGTATAGTCATCGATTGCCTTTAAGCCCAGAGTGTCTGAGCCGGTCATCCCAAGGCGGAATGTTTCTGCTCCGTCCACAATATCAAAAAGTGAGGAATACGGAGCGTTGCGTTCCAAAAGAAGCCGTAACCATGAATTGATGACGTCCTGGGCTTTTATTTCAGTTCCGTCGCTGAATTTCGCATCATCGCGAAGAATGAATGTCCAGCGTTTTTTATCCCTTGAAAGTCTGAAAGATTTTGCAATCGCATATGTGGGGTCAAGCGTTATAGGGTCATAAGTGAACAGTCCTTCGTAAAGACCGGTAAGAATCTGTGCTTCGGCACTGTAGGAGGCAGTGTGGGGATTGATGTCATAGTTGTGGGACGCGCAGACAATAGTAAAATTTTCCTGCAGCTCCGGATTTATTTCTGCATCAGCAGTCAGACTGTTTTGTGCAAAAAAAAAGGAGCCTGCGGAAAAAAGTAACGGTATAAGAATAGATTTAATTTTCATTTGTAATTCCAAGTTTTCGCATTTGTTCCTGTTCTTCAATGTACGAGCAGTACTCGCCGCGCTTCTGAACAGTCTTTACGACAACATTCTTGATTGTAATCAGGTCCATCTTAAGCCCCTTGATTTTTGACCTTTCGTTTGACGGCACATTAACCTTGAAGTATTCGTCGGCGGCGTCGAGAAGGGTAAGAATTTCCTGATTTTCCATTATGTTCTTGTTGGTGAATTCAAGGATTGAGTTTTCATCAAAAGTCTTCACCTTATGGAATTCGGGGCCTGATTTGTTTGAAAGAGCGGCATAGAATTTTGACTTTCTCAGGATGTTTCCGTTGAAAATGCGAACATCTACAGAACGGTTTGATTTCGTACCTTTTTTTGGATCTGTTATTATAAAGGTATAGATAAGCTCCGGTTCCGGAAGATTGAACATTTTTCTGAAAAGACGCTTGATTTTTGCGGCAAGATTGTTTTTTGTTCCCTCAAAGATGTTTATGTTGTTGTTAAGTTTGTCAAAAACTGCGGCATAGACATCTGTTAAGCCTGTTAAGGTGTAAAGAGTATCGAGAATCATCTCTTTTGTGTTTACTTTGGTTGTCTTTTCCTTTACGACAGTCTTTTTTATCTGAAGCCGTGCAAGAACAGCCTGCTGTTTTT
>JAFPCT010000105.1 GCA_017390125.1 Treponema sp. | reverse complement strand
GCACTCATCCAGCCTCTCATGGGGCATTTCGTTCATAAGCGTAATTCTTTTTACAGGACTTACAGCCTATGACTCTCAGAAAATGCTCAATGTAAGCAGGGTTGCACGTAACGACGATGTATTTGCAAAAGCTTCAATAATCGGAGCCCTGGAACTTTACCTGGACTTCATAAACATCTTCCTTTCACTGCTCAGGCTGTTCGGCAGAAGAGACTAGTCTATGACGGACAGAAACTACATCAAGGGTATCTTTTTCATAACAACTTCGGCATTTTTCTTTGCACTTATGGCTGTTTTTGTCCGGCTTTCTGGAGACCTTCCGTTTTTCCAGAAGGCATTTTTCAGAAACCTCATATCATTCATAGTTTCCTTTGTGGTGGTTGTACGTCAGGTCCAAAAAGAAGGTTTTGACAGCATCCGCATACCAAAGGGTTCCATGAAATACCTTTTTCTCCGCTCATTCGGCGGCACTTTCGGACTGCTGGGGAATTTCTATGCAATCGACCGCCTGATTCTGGCAGATGCAAGCCTCCTGAACAAAATGTCGCCTTTCTGGACAGTCCTGTTCTGTCTGCTGCTCCTTCACGAAAAGATCAGGCTCATTCCTCTGATGGCAATAATAACAGCATTCTGTGGTGCAATTCTGGTCGTAAAGCCTTCGTTTAATTTTTCGGAGACATTACCTTCCCTCTGCGGATTTTTAAGCGGTTTGGGAGCAGGATTAGCCTATGCCTGCTTAAGAAAGTTGAGCACGCAAAAATGTTCTGGAACTGTAATCGTACTTTTTTTCAGCACATTCTCAATACTCTTTACAATTCCGTTCATGATTTTTAAATTTACGCCAATGTCCATGACGCAGTTTTTATTCCTGATTCTTGCAGGCACAGCAGCGGCCGCAGGACAGTTTTCAATTACCGCGGCATACTTTCATGCGCCGGCTTCGAAGATATCGATATTTGACTATTGTCAGATTATTTTTTGCGCAAGTTTCGGGTTCTTTATTTTCGACCAGAAGCCGGACCTTCTGAGTCTGTGCGGATATATAATCATAGTCGGCATGGCAGTGTTCAACTTTTTCTATCAGAAAAAACAGCAGGAATAAAAAAACCTCCGGAAAAGCGGAGGTTTCATTCAGCGGGAATTACTCAGTAGGTCTCTTTTTGAGGCTCTTGCTCTCTGCAATTGCCTGACCCTCGCCTACTTTCTGTTCCATCATTGCACGAACCTTAAGAGGAAGTCCGAACAAAGTGATGAATCCCTGAGCATCCTTGTGGTTGTAGAGCTCGCCAGTCGTGAACGAAGCGATGCTTTCGTTGTAAAGGCTGTACTTTGAGCCGCTTCCTGCGCCACGGATAGAACCCTTGATAAGCTTTACTTTTGCCCATCCTGTAACGTTTTCCTCAGCCTTGTCCATGAATGCCATGCACGAATCCATCAAAGTTGTGAACCACTTTCCGTCATAGATGAGCTCACCCATGCGGATTGCAACCTGCTGCTTGTAGTGATATGTCTCACGGTCAAGACAGATGTGATCCATCATTCTGTGAGCAAAGTAAAGGATTGCTCCGCCCGGAGTTTCGTATACACCACGGCTCTTCATTCCTACGCAGCGGTTTTCACAGATATCAACGAGACCAACACCGTTTCTTCCGCCGATAACGTTAAGTTCTGTAAGCAGATCAAGAGCGCCCATTTTCTTTCCGTTAAGACCAACCGGAACACCCTTCTCAAAGTCGATTGTAACGTATTCGCCTTCATCAGGAGCTTCTTCCGGAACGGTTGTATTTTTAAGCATGTGCTTGTAGTTAGGTTCATTTTCAGTTTTCTCAAGCTCAAGACCTTCATGGCTCAAGTGCCAGATGTTCTCGTCACGAGAATATGACTGATCTTTTTTCATCGGAACTTCAAGTCCGCGGTCCTCAAGGAATTTAATCTCAGATTCGCGGCTGTCCATGTTCCACTTGTCGTCTCGCCATGCAGCGATAACCTTAAGGTCAGGGGCGAATGCCTTGATTGCAAGCTCAAAGCGAACCTGGTCATTTCCCTTTCCTGTAGCTCCGTGACAGATTGCCACAGCTTTTTCCTGACGAGCATATTCAACAAGAATTTTTCCGATAAGAGGTCGGGCTGTAGATGTACCTAGAAGGTATTCATCTTCGTAAACAGCATTTGCCTTTACAGCAGGCCAGATGTATTCAGTAATGTACTCTTCACGGGCATCTACAACATAGCAGGCAGCAGCACCAGTTCTGAGTGCCCTTGATTTGATTGCTTCCCAGTCGTCGCCCTGTCCAACGTCAATGCAGACAGCGATTACATCGTAGTCATAATTTTCCTTAAGCCACGGAATGATTACAGTTGTATCAAGTCCGCCGGAATAAGCCAGAATAACTTTGTCTTTTGCCATTTTTTTAGCCTCGCATTAAATTTCTCTGCAGTAAATCTACCATTTATAAAAAAAATTAACAATCAGAAGCGCAATAAGTTACGTCTCGGTTTGACATTTTTTGATATTTTGTCTAAATTATTCTCAATAACTATGACAAAATAACATTTTTTGTCAAAATAAAACTATATGGAGCTTCAGATGAAAAAGAGCTTTGCAAATTTTACTGTATTTATGCTTGCATCAATTGCATTTGCCGGGGGAGTCGAGAACAAGACAAACATGAGCACTGGATATCTAAGGAATCCAAGCCGAAACGCTGAGTGCGAACGTCCGGAAGCAGCATTTTACAACATTGCAGGAACGGCCTTCCTGAATGACGGTCTTTATTTCGAAGCCGGAAACCAGTTTATTTTCAAGGAATACGGAAACGAGCTTAAAACAGGCAACATCATCGCTCGGAAATCAAACGATGCAGTCCATGACTATTATTCAAATGACGAAACCACTGTATGGCTGTATCCTGATGCAGACGTTGTTTTCAAAAGAAAGAAGTGGTCTATCTTCATGAATTTCGGCATTTATGCCGGCGGCGGCGCCCTTTCCTATTCGGAAGGAACTTCTGCCACAAGCCTTATGTTCCTGAACGGAGCAAACAATTTCAAGACAGAAGCAGAAAAGTACAAATATGCAGCCCTGGCCGCAAAGTCTGCGGGAAACCCGGGAAAGGAAACTGAATATAACGAGCAGTACTCTCTCTACGGAAAGGCAGCCCTTGCTTCCCTTGAGATGGCAAAAAACCATTCCCTTGACGTAACTTCAATAACATACGGAGGACAGATCGGGGCCTCATACAACATCTTTGACTGGTTCTCTGTAGCTGCAGCTTTCCGCTATGTGCGCGGAACCCAGGACATGAACCTTACTTGCAATGACCTGGTTTTCCTTGCAATCAACGGGGGAAATACAATCAGCTATTCAGCAGAAGGTTTCGGAGAATCCTGCGTAATCGGCGCCCACATAAAGCCTACCTTTGCGCCAGGGCTGGATTTCTCCATTCAGTACCAGACATTGAGCCGAATATCTTACAAAGTCGATGAAGTTGAGGGTGCTCTTGCCGCATTCTACGGAATTACAAAAGACTCAACATTCAGAACAGACCTTCCGGCAGTACTGAACATAGGAATCGGTTACAGACCTGCTGAAAGACTTTATCTCAGCGGAAGCTTCAACTATTATTTCAACTCATTTGCAAAACAGGATTCAATTCTTACAGAAACAGATTATGATGACTCATGGGAGCTTGCTTTTGGCGCTGACGTAAAAGTGTGCCGCTTTCTTGGAATAAGCGCTGGTTTTGAATACGGAAAACAGGGAATAAACTCTACTTCCAACAGCACTTTCAACCCT
>JAFPCT010000104.1 GCA_017390125.1 Treponema sp. | reverse complement strand
GGAAGCGGAAACGATGACAAATTCTTCAAATCAGTTCCAAAGATGCAGGAAGCCGCTGAAATCGCAAAAGCAAAAGCTCCAGACCTTGCCCTTGACGGTGAATTCCAGTTCGACGCTGCCGTAGCTCCTGAAGTAGGAGAACTCAAGGCTCCTGGAAGCAAGGTTGCCGGACACGCAAACGTATTCGTTTTCCCTAACATCAACGCCGGAAACATCGGATACAAAATCTGCCAGCGAATGGGAGGATGGATGGCAATCGGACCGGTATGTCAGGGATTTGCAAAACCTCTGAACGACCTGAGTCGAGGATGCAACGTAGAAGACATCGTGGCAACTGTTGCTGTTACTGCACTTCAGGCATAACAAAACTTTTGCCGACCATAAGAAATCTCCGGATAAATGATTCCGGGGATTTTTTTTTATTCTTTCGAATGCTAGAATACAGGAATGAAAAGAATAGCAGTCATCACCGGAGCTTCTTCCGGCATGGGAAAAGATTTTGCACTTGAAATTTCACAGAAATACCAGAAACTGAACATTTCGGAAATATGGCTTGTTGCCCGCAGGAAGGAAAAACTTCTTGAGACAGCAGAAGAAATAAAAAACATCCCTGGCTCTCCCCTGCCCAGAATTTTTTCCGCAGACATTTCCGGTAGCGAAGGAGCAGAAGCCTTCCGCGATATTCTTTCAGAGGAAAAAAAATCCGGAGATTTTAAGATTGTCCTGCTTGTAAACAACGCTGGATTCGGAACCTACGGACCTTTCGAAGAAACTCCTGTTGAAAAAGAAATGCAGATGATAGACCTTAACTGCACGTCACTTACAGGAATTACAGGCTACAGTCTGCCTTTTATGCACGAAGGATCATTCATAATTAATACAGCAAGCATGGCGGCATTTGCCCCGCTGGGAAATTTCGCAGTGTATGCAGCGACAAAAGCCTATGTGCTTTCCTTCAGCACAGCACTAAGCGCTGAGCTCAGGGGCAGAAAAATAAATGTCTGCGCACTGTGTCCGGGAAGCGTAAGCACGGAATTTGCAAATGTGGCCAGCAACGGAGCAAGAAAAGAGGTGCTCCACGGCATCTCAAGCAGAAAAACTGTCTCTCACTGTCTTAAAAAGGCATTCTCAAAAAAACGAACTGCGATAATGCGGCTCAAATGGAAAGCTCAGGCATTGGGAAGCAGAATTGTCTCCCCGTACATAACGGCATTGTTTACATATCATTTTTCGAAGCGTCCTTATGACCACAAAAATGAATCTTCCGGAAGATGACAAAAGAGCCAATTCCCTGTAAAATACAGTCACTATGAAAGATTACTTTTCAAGCAACGCATTGTTCACTGATTTTTATGAACTTACAATGGCTCAGGGCTATTGGAAAGAAGACATGAACCAGAAAGTAGTATTCGACATGTTCTTCCGAAGAAATCCGTTTAACGGCGGTTTTTCAGTTCTTGCCGGCAACGAGCCTTTGCTTGACGCAATTACAGAATTCCGATTCAACGAAGATGACATTGAATTCCTGAGAAGCCAGAATATTTTTGAGGAAGGCTTTCTTGAATACCTGAAGGACTGGCACTTTACAGGAGACCTTTACACAATGGATGAAGGTTCTGTCATTTTTCCACAGGAACCCCTTGTGCGAATTCACGCGAACCTGATTGAAGCACAGATCCTTGAGGGACTTGTTCTGAACATGGTAAACTTTCAGAGTCTCATTGCTACAAAAACAGCCCGGGTTTACCTTGCCTCAAAAGGCGCCCCTATCATGGAATTCGGCCTTCGCAGGGCACAGGGACCAGACGGAGCCATGGGAGCAACCCGCGCCGCATTCATCGGAGGAGCCGCAGGAACTTCAAATACCCTTGCCGCAAAACTCTACGGCATTCCTGCAATGGGAACAATGGCACATTCATGGATTATGAGCCATTCAAGCGAACTTGAGGCGTTCCGTGAATACGCAAAAATCTATCCTCAGAACGCAGTATTTCTCATAGACACATACGACACTTTGAACAGCGGAATAAAAAATGCGATAATTGCCGGCGGTGAGCTTGTGGAAAAAGGCTACAACTTTGGCGTCCGACTTGATTCCGGTGACATCTCATACCTTACAAGGGAAGTCCGCAAGGAACTGGACAAAGCCGGATTCCCTCAGGCAAAAATCAGTGTTTCAAACGAACTTACAGAAGAAATCATCTCTGCGCTTGTTGCAAACGGCGCCCCTATAAACAGCTGGGGAGTAGGAACCCACATGGTCACAGGCGGAAACGAATCAAGTTTTACAGGCGTGTACAAGCTTGCGGCCCGTCATGACAAAACGTCGGACTCAATGGTTCCGGCAATGAAATTCAGCGACAACCCGGCAAAAACAACAAACCCGGGAATAAAAAACGTATACCGCCTTTATGATGAAAACGGAATGGCCCAGGCAGACGTTCTTTCCCT